>CANRVK010000003.1 GCA_947643285.1 uncultured Eubacteriaceae bacterium | reverse complement strand
TAGAACTTTTAATAGATTGTACCTTTGCAACGGCTTCAAGTTCAGTAAAAATCTGTTTATATTTGTCTTTTCGTACACCTGCCATAGTCTTCAGAGAAGATATGTTTGCAGTTAAGTTTACAAGATTTGCAGGTAACAAGCCGTTATTCAAAAAAGAATAATCAAATTTTCTCATATAATCCTCATCCTTTCTGCATATAATAATATCATTTTATATGCAGAAAAACAAGGTATTGGACATATTTTTCTGCATATAAATTGCCAAAAAATATGCAGGTAGTATGTGTCATAATTCAGAAAGGCGATACAGAATGTAACCCATTTAGCCTATAGGTCATAAAGCGCCTATCTTTTCAGATGGGAAACTCTATTGGCATGTCCTTTGAAATAGGACTCTGGAACTCTAAACTATCAAGTCGAAATTATGACCAGAAATATTCGGTCAGAAATTTGTGTTCCTCAGTGGGCAAAAAATTTTTGTCACTACAATTTGTTACCTACATAGGACAGCACATCAACGAAACCCCTGTACCTTAACGGCATTCTCATATGGCGCACTTAATCAATAAGGGCATAGAACCGCTGCTAATAAAAGAGAGGATAAGACACAAGGATATTCGCATTACACTGAATACCTACGGACATTTATATCCTAATCAGCAACGAAGAGTGGCAGAATGACTTGAAAGGGCAGAAATGGAAGATTGAGAAATCGTTGGAACGATAAAAGATATGGGGTGTGGCGACTGCTGTGTCCTATATTTTTGTGGAAAATGGAAATGGGAAGTGATATAATCAAATATTGCTATTCATATGAAGAACAATGGTAGCCAAAAGATTTTCCAGTTATTTCCAGAATGTATCAGTTCAACTTTGACGAAAATACAGATTTTGTTATAGAACAATGAGTGAAAAGGAATATAAAAAATTAGAAAAAAATAATGCTTTAACAAAAGGAGAAAAGAGTTTTAGTGAATTAAAAGTAACAAGGAAGTCGGAATATGTTACAAGTGGCTTATCAAGAAGGAAAAGTCAAGGCAAAAAGTATAGTAGAATTGTAAAATTTGAAGTATCAGAAAGAACTGAAAAGAAATTATAAGATATGGGGGCTACACATAGTTCTGTCAGAGATATGTTTCCTAATCATCCACATATTGATTCGCCTGGAGGAAGGGAAAAAGTAAAATTAAAACATGAAAGTGGAGGAACACTAAGTTATGGATTAGGAAATAGCGAAGATGGTCTAAAAGCTTCAAACCCTTCTCTTTATTCAAAATTAAATAAAGAAATGGAAGAATAGAGTTAAAGTAAGTTTTAGATTAAAAATATTGGAATGAGTCTGAAAATTATTTTGCTGAGCAATTATAGTTTTGACAGACAAGTTACAGTTTGTTGATTAGTGTGGTGGAGAACAACGAATTGATATTTTCCTTGTTAATGTTGTGTATAGTATACATGGTGTTAGAACCATGTAATAAGGGTGGATAAGGAGAAAAACGATATTTTGCCACTGGATCTATTTTGGCTTTAAAATTTTTCAGAACGGTAAAAATGTAGGGATAAATTGGATAATATAAAGAAAAACAAGCAGGAAAACTAAGGTAAAACATTCAGATTTCATTTCCGAGAGTTCGTGAGGGTGGAAATACTGTTGGATCTGGTAAGGTTGCTAAGATTATTGAGTAATTAATAAAAAGTTAGATTTTATGGAGCTTTTCTAAGAATAGGGAAGCCCTTTTTTTAAACCTTGCAACAGTGAAAAAGTAGAAAGCAATGCTGAAACGGTGTCATAACATTAATATTTGAAAAAATTTTGCATAAATGGCAGGTATCTTTTTGGTTTCATATTAATTATAAGTGTTCTTGCTACTTGTATAACTGTGCTATCTTTTTTATAATAATCTTAAATACTAAAGTTTATGTGAAAGGAAACAGAAATGAAATATATGGAAGACTGGGTTAAAGAAGTAAAAAAACACTGGAATGATATATCCGATTCTGATTGGTATATGTCATTGAGAACAGATGAAAAAATATTGAGATTACAAGAAAATCCTGCTTTAGCATTTCATCCTGCGGTATTTGAACTTATAAAGAAATATATGGGTGATGTAAGCGGAAAGTATATCCTATTGCCATCTAGTGGAGATAATTATGCCGCTTTTGCTTTTGCGATTATGGGTGCTAAAGTAACTTCAGCGGATATCAGTGAAAGACAGTTGGAGAATGCAAAAATGATTGCAGCCAGGATAGGTCTGGATATAGAGTTTGTATGTGATAATACAATGGAGTTAAAGCATATAAAAGATAATGCCTATGACCTCGTGTACACCTCAAATGGAACACTTTCTTGGATAGGTGACTTAACTGGAATGTATAAGAACATTAATAGAGTTCTGAAGAATCAGGGATATTCTTTTATGTATGATATGCATCCGTTTAACAGACCTTTCTCTGGAGAAGCTTGGAAAGAACCCCCAATTATAAAATCTTATCATGATGTAATGCCGGATTTTCATTGGCGTGTACAGGACATAGTGAATGCAAATATTATGGCAGGTTTATCCATAAATGAACTTGCAGAGTTACAGGCAGTTGATGCATCATTTTGGTTTACATATGATGAGTTTATTAAAAAAAGTCAGGATGATTTGACAGACATTAATAATTGGAACAAAAATCCAATGTCGGCACTTCCGGCATGGATGGTATTGGTTTCAAAGAAAATAGGAATGGAATAACGTTCAGTTTATCGCTTAGTAGTGGCAAGAAAAAATAGGTTTTCCTTGATGATTACTTAGACATCCAACGAGAGATTTTTTATGCAAATCATAGAGTAATGCAAAAAGCAGGAATGGCTCAAAATTCCTTTTATGAAAATGGGGACTATATTTTTTCAATTGATAGAGAAACATTTTTAAATTCCAAAAGTTAAATGGGTTGCGAGTTGTAAAAATACCATTTGTATCCAATATTTCTTTAGTGATAAGAAATACATGGTTAAGGGGAAGGGTGGTTTTAGTATCAAAACGGTGCTAAGAAATCATGCAAATAAAAATACACCACATAGAAACTATGATTTTATGCTATTTTCCGCAATAAAAAGTATAGGGTGTGCAATGAGTTTAGAAAGGAAAAAGACATGGAATATATATTTGAAACAGAGCATTTGAGGATTAGAAAATTTGAGATGGAAGATGCCAGACGTTTATATGAAAACCATTTGGAAGAAGGAGTAAAAAAGTGGATTCCAAACGAAAGTTATGTAGATATAGAAGAAACCCAAGAAGCAATCAAATTCTATGTGAACTGTGTGAATAGCAAACATTTACCATATGTATTAGCAGTTGAATGGAAAGAAACAGGCGAATTGATAGGTGATATAGGTGTGAATGAGGTTGAAGGAAATTCCAATGAGGTAGAAATAGGTTACGGGATATGTAAAAAGTATAGTGGAAAAGGATATGCTTCTGAACTTTTAAAAGCCATGATAGAGTTTATAACAGAAACTTTTGGAATAAATATCTTATATGGACGTGTTATACATGGAAATAATGCTTCTGTGAGGGTTCTTGAAAAGAATGGCTATGAATTTGTTAAGGAAGAATTTGGGGCGGAAGATGACCCTTATGGTAATGGAATGTTAATTTATAAGAAAGAATGTTAAATTTGGGATTGTTGGAGGTATATGTATGAATTTTATCAATACAATAGATGATTTATTTAATATGCTTGACAGATATACAGAGGGAGTAGATTGGAATACCTTTTATAGTAAAAGGGATAAACCTGCTCCATTTTTGAAATATAATAAACTACCAGATAAATGCGTTGTTGATTTTATAAAAGAGCATAATATTAAAACTGCTTGTGAATTTGGATGTGGTGAGGGAAGAAATGCAATTTATCTTGCTAAAAGCGATGTTGATACAGAAGCATATGATTTATCAGAAATTGCAATAGAAAGTGCAAAAAAGAACGCGAGAGAAAGCAAGACAGAAAAAGTAGTTTTTAAGGCAAAAAATATTTTTGAATTGGATTTAATAGATAAAAAGTTTGATTTGGTCATAGACAGTGGCGTTTTTCATCATTTGACACCACATAGACGTTTGCAATATAGAGATATTGTATCAAATATATTAGCAGAAAATGGATATTTCATTTTATTGTGCTTTGCGGCAGGGGAAGATGGCGCAGACGAAGTGGATGATTATGAGTTTTACAGGAGCAAACAAACGGGAGTTGCATTTACGGAAGAAAGATTGAAAGAATTTTGGGGAGAAAAATTTGACATTATAAAATTGCGAAAAGGAGAGAATATTGTGGAGGAGCAAATGTGGGAGAGTGAATATTTGTATGTATGCGTGTTTAAAAAAACAACGAAAGAAAAACATTCAGATTTCATTTCCGAGAGTTCATGAAGGTGATATATTGTTAGATCTAGTAAGGTTGCTGGAATTATGGAGTAGTTAATAAAAAACTAGATTTTGTGGGGCTTTTCTAAGGACAGAGAAGCCCTTTTTTAGATTTTATATCAATGAAAATATCGGGAGTAATGTCAAATAGGTGATGGCGAAAATCAAAAAGGAATAGGTAGCGTTTTATTTACTAGAATGGCAAAGGGGACGCTCCGGCAAGGAAGTATTCCAGCGAAGCCGCGCTTTCGCTCCGTTCCAGACGTAGCGGGCACTAAATTCGCAAATCCCGCTTCTTGCGGGTTTGCTTATTAAGTGCCGACGTCTTCCAAGGGGCTTCTTATGGAATACTTCTTTGCCTCCGCTGTTAGTTGGCTGTTCTACTTTTTGAAAAGTGAATGTTACGATAAGGTGTGAAATCTAAGTGAGGAGATATGCAAAAGTAATTCTCAGAAAAGGCGGTATTTTTAAAGATATTTTCTTGAGAAGGAATAAAGAATATGATATAATCCATTTTGATGATGAATCCTTTGATTCATGTGAAAAACAAGGAAATAAAGGCTGATTGTGAGTTATAAAAAATGATAGTAATGGTTAATTGACAATGATATGATGAAAAAGGACTTGCAAAAGGCAACAGGTATAAGGGGAGTAACTGGAATAGAGATATCAAAAGGGGAAGTTGTAAATACAGAAGTGCTGGTGAAAATATGTAAGGTGCTTCATTGTAATGTTGAAGATATGGTAGATTTTGTTGAAACATCAGAGGAAATGAAAGTAAAATATTTTTTTGTGATGATAAAAGAAAAGACATGGAGGTATCACATATTGGCAGCACAAAATATAAGTCCATATAAAGGTTCTGGGCGACTAACCAGAGAACAATATTTGTTTTATGAAATGCGGATAACGGCAAAGCTGATGTCAGAGGGATTAGAGGATTGTGAAGTGATAAAGCGAATTGTCGAAGATAATTTATTTCAATACCCGACAGAAAAATCTATCGCTTCTATGTCAAAAGTTTGTATCGCAAGATTGCGTGTCTTAAATGATAATAGTTTGATCGAGGCGGTGGCGATGCAGCCAATGAGTGTGGCAAAGCAGATTTGTTTGTATGCAATGATGAAGCAATATCGTCTGATGAGAGATTTCATGGTGACGGTTATCGGGGAAAAGTATCGTATGCAGGAGTTGTCTTTTGGGAAAAAAGATGTAACTATATTTTTTATGCAGATACAAGAGCAAGATGATTTTGTAGCTTCCTGGAGTGAGAGCACGATTAAGAAAATCCGACAGGTAATTATCAGGGTGTTAGCTGAGAATGGATATTTGGATAATATAAAGTCAGAAAAACTAAATCCGGTTTTGTTAAATCCAATACTTGAAAATGTAATACGAAATAACAATGATGAGTGGGCGCTTCCTGCTTTTCATTGTTTTTTGTAGGGGGGATCATATATGAGCGAATTAAAGGAAAGACTGGATCGTCTAAAACAGGACATGCAGAAAGAGGAGTTTTTAGAAGGAAAGGGACTGAGCAATGAAGTCAATATCCGCATTTTTTGTTATGATCCAAAAGAAGAAATGACAGTCCGACATTTTGTCGAACAGTTAGCGGTTGATCCATCGTTAGAATGTCGTTTGATACAACGAAATCTATATCAGATATTTCTGGAAATTTGTGAGGAAAAGCGCATTACTAAAAGTATTCCAGCGATGGAGGAAAAAAAGGGAAAAGATTATCTGATACAGCAGATAGAGCGTTTTGCAAACAATAAGACTTTTGTGAGCAAAATGCAGTATGAATCACATCAGGCTGGAGATATACTGATGATTACGGGGGTGGGACAAGTCTTTCCATTTATGAGAATCCATTCCTTGTTAGAAGCATTACAGCCAGAGTTTTCGGATATTCCAATACTTGTGTTTTATCCGGGAAAATATGATGGAAGATTTGTGAGATTATTTGACCGGATAGAACCCAATCCATATTACAGGGCATTTAACATTGTATAATCAAAAGGAGAATTGCTTATGATAATTCAAGATATGTTTTATGATGATATTGACCGAAAAATTAACGGGGTAGTGAAAGTAGACCAGAGTACAGATGATGTGTTGAAACAGGAAGTAAAGGAGTATGTTATCACCAAGGATATTCGCAGGCATATGGTTACATTTTTTAATCATTATGGAAGTTCTTTTGAGGAACTAACGGCTGATATCGGTGTGTGGATCTCAGGGTTTTTTGGAAGTGGGAAATCCCATTTTCTGAAAATGCTTTCTTATTTATTGGAAAATAAAGAAATTGATGGCAGGAGAGTAGAGGATTATTTTCGGGAAAAATTTGACGACGAAGCAACCTTTATGACCATTGCAAAGGCAGTTGGCGGCAATACGAAAACTATATTGTTTAATATTGATATCGAAGGATCTATCAATAAGGATAATACGGCAGTTCTGCGTGTATTTGCCAAAATGTTTTATAATTATCTTGGATTTTATGGTGAGAATCTAAAGGTGGCAAAGTTAGAACAGTTTATAGATAAAAAAGGAAAAACAGAGGAGTTTCGCAGGGTTTTTGAGGAAAAAAATGGTGCATCATGGCTGGAATCGCGTGATGCTTTTGCATTTTTTGAGGATGATGTAGTTGACACTTTGATGGAAGTTCTGGGGATGAGCGAAACAGCGGCACATAATTGGTTTGATGGGACAGAAACAGTGGAAACTAGCATCGCACAGCTTGTCTTGGAAATGAAAGAATATGTGGATACACAGCCAAAAGATTTTCGGCTGTTATTTATGGTGGATGAGGTAGGGCAGTATGTTGGAGACAGCGTTGATTTGTTGGTAAATTTGCAGTCGCTAGTGGAGAAAATAGGAAGTGAATGTGGCGGCAGGATATGGGTAGTATGTACTGGACAGGAGGCGATTGACGAGATCATTAAGACAAGACAGGATCAATTTTCGCGTATTCAGGCGAGATTTAAAACCAGACTGTCCCTGACATCATCTTCTGCGGACGAAGTGATTCAGAAACGTATTCTTCGTAAAAGAATAGATGCCTCTGTTTTATTGGAAAGAATATATCAGGAAAATGATTCTGTGCTGCGGAATCTTTTTAGTTTTGCAGATTCCGTTTTGGATATAAAGGGTTATGGCAGTTCTTCAGAATTTGTAAAAAATTTTCCATTTGTGCCTTATCAGTTTCTCATTATGCAGAAAGTATTTTCTGAAATCCGTAAGCATGGTAATTCTGGTAAGCATCTTTCCGGTGGAGAGCGTTCTATGCTGTCAGGTTTTCAGGAGGCAGCACAGAAAATAGAAAATAGAAACGAATATGCACTAGCACCATTTTATCTGTTTTATGATACTGTACATACTTTTCTGGAAAGTTCGATTCGGCGAGTGATAGAGCGTTGTCAAAAGGCAGCGGACAACAAAGATGGAATCGAGCAGCAGGATGTATCTGTGCTAAAACTTTTATATCTTATCCGCTATATAGATGATATCAAGGCGACTTTGGATAATATCGTGATATTGATGGCAGATAATATTCAAATAGATAAAATTATTATGCGTGGACAGGTGGGAGAATCGCTAAATCGTCTGCTAAGTCAAAATTATATAGGACGAAGTGGCGATGTGTATCATTTTCTCACAGATGAAGAGCAGGATATACAAAAGGAAATTAAAAATATTGTAGTAGATACTTCCAATATTGTCGGAAAAATTGCGCGCGTGATATTTGGAGAAATTTATGAAACGAAGAAGTTTCGTTATGGCAAGTATGATTTTGCTTTTGATCAGATGGTGGATTCTATTGCAGTAGGTTCTATGACGGGTGGTATGCGGTTGAGAATTATGACGGTGGCAATGGATATTACGGAGAAATCAGAACTTCGTATGATGGCAGAATCGTCAGGTCAGGCGATTGTTGTACTTTCAGAAACACCATATTATGAGTCGTTAGAAAGTGCTGAGAAAATACGAAAGTATATAAAACAAAAAAATGTAACACAGCTTCCGACATCTGTGCAGAGGATTATAGAAAATCAGCAAAAAGAAGCTGATAAATATGATGCGAATGCGAAAGAACAGTTAGAAAGAGCGATTGAAAATGCAGTTTTTTATGTGGATGGGGAACATATTGACATCAACAATGGCAATGCGAAAAGTAAACTGGAACAGGCACTGGAATATTTAGTTACACATGTATACAGTGAACTAGGATTGATTGAGAAACATACCGAGTCGGATGCAGAGATTGTGGCGATTTTAACAGGCGCTGTAACAATGCTTCCCGGTACAGAGCCAAACCGAGATGCGGCGGTTAAAGTGGAGGAATATCTGGAAATGCAGGATCGCAAACATCTTCCAACTTCTATGGCAGATGTACAGAGCCGCTATCAGTCAATACCATATGGCTGGAAAGAGATTGATATCGCTATGGTATGTGCGATGTTAATTGTGAGCCAGAAAGTGACCGTGAAATATGCAGGTTCTACCGTTCAGCCAAACAATCCCAAACTTTTGGATATGCTCCGCAAGAAAAGTGAAACAGGAAAGACACAGATTTCTAAGAGGCAGGTAGTATCGGCATCCAAAATGAGAGCTGTAAAAGATTTATTGCGAGATTATTTTAATAAGATGGATATTCCAGATGACGAGGATGGACTGATTGCATTTATAATTGAAAAATTTGAAGCGCTTCGTATGCATTATGAAGATTTATTACAGCGGTATGAAGGGCATCGTTATCCCGATAAGTCTGTGGTAAATCATGCACTTTCTGTAGTAAATGATGTGCTTTCACAGCAAAAGGATAATATCGCTTTAATCGAGCGTGTGCTGCAAAAAGAAGACAACTTATATGATGCGCAGGAAACAATGCAAAATGTCGAGGCTTTTTTTAAGACACAGGTTGCGGTATTTGATGCAGCAGTAAAATTTGAGGCTGATTTGAGAAATGATTTGGATTACATTCGCAAGGACGAGGAGGCAAATACCGCATTGAATACAATTCGGCTTATTACCATGCTGCCGACCAGCGGAAGATTTCAGTATAACAGGATTCCTCAGCTCAATGACCTGATTGCAAAAGTAAAAACATCTCATGACAGAATGTTGGAGGAAAAACGAAAGGAGCTTTTGAATGTCGTTCAACAATGTATGGGAGAAATTCATCAGGCAAGTAATGGAGATGTCAAGGTAAAGACAATCATAGAACGGGCAGATATATATTATTCACAGCAGAAAGAAAAGATTGCACAAACAAGGAGTCTGGCATTAATGGAAGGTTATCCGATACCCATGTGGAATTATCGGGATGATATCATATCTAAAATAGAAAAAGCATTAGAACCCCCGAAACCAGCAGAAACGGTGAAGCCTGTATGCACGCAGAATGTTGTAATACCAAAGAAAACATATAAACCGATTTTCCGCCAGTCTTTGCTCAAAGCGACAAAACTTGAGAGCGAGGAGGAGATTGATTTGTACGTGGATAAGCTAAGAGAACAGTTAAAGATGCTATTAAAAGGTTCGGATGGAATTGAACTGAAATAATCTATGGAATAATTAGGAGATTCATATATGGATAAAAATGCTTTAAAAAAATATGCAGTATGGGCAAGAAGGGAACTGATGATTCGCGTCGGTCAGCGGTCGGTATTTTATGGAGTGACAGAATCGGACTATGGAGATGCATCGGCGGATAGTGTTAATGGGCGTGTATTATCTGCATTGGAAAAGAAACAGCGCCAGGCATTGATTGTGCAGATTCAGAAAAAAGGGTACAAAGAAGTAATAGAAGAGGTTGCCTACACATGGTTTAATCGTTTTCTTGCCTTACGTTTTATGGAAGTGAATGGATACTTACCTGCACATGTGAGAATATTTACAGATGAGAATAACCAGTTTAAGCCGCAGATATTGGCGGAAGCGATCAATCTGGATTTGGATGGACTGGATATCGAGCAGGTTTATGCCTATAAAGATGCAAACCAGACAGAGGAATTGTTTAAATATCTGTTAATCATACAATGTAATGCTCTGAATAAAGTATTGCCTAAAATGTTTCAGAAAATAGAGGATTACACAGAACTTTTGCTGCCGGACAAGCTGCTGCGGGAGGGAAGTGTGATTGAACAGATGATAACTCTGATTCCAGAACAGGACTGGAAAGACGCCGTGCAGATAATCGGGTGGATGTATCAGTATTATAACAGTGAGAAGAAGGATGAAGTTTTTGCAGCACTGAAAAAGAATGTAAAGATTACAAAAGAAAACATTCCTGCGGCAACACAGCTTTTCACACCAGACTGGATTGTGCGTTATATGGTGGAGAACTCTCTGGGGCGTCTGTGGCTGGAAGGACACCCAAATGAGGAATTGAAGGCAAATTGGAAATACTATTTGGAGGAAGCCAAGCAAGAAGCGGAGGTGGAAGCAGAGCTTATCAAGATTCGCGCGGAATATGCGAAGATTACACCAGAGGATATTCGCTGTATCGACCCTTGTCAGGGGAGCGGACATATCCTCGTCTATCTGTTTGATGTGCTGATGCAGATTTATGAAGCATATGGATATACGACGCAGGAAGCGGTGGCTAGTATTATAAAGAAGAATATATATGGCTTGGATATTGATGAGCGAGCAGCGCAGCTTTCCTATTTTGCTGTCATGATGAAGGCGTGTCAGTATGATAAAAGGTTTCTTAAAAGAAAAGATGAAAACGGACAGCCCAAAGTACCGCAGCCGAGGGTATATGCGATTGAGGAAAGTAACGGTGTTGACAGGCATGTGCTAGAGTATTTTTGTAATGGAAATGTGGAATTAAAAGAGGCAATGGATATGATTGTGAAAGAACTGTATGATGCGAAAGAGTATGGTTCTATTATCACAGTTACAGAACAGAATTGGGATGCGATATATGCAAGGTTTGAGGAGATTGAGGAGGATATTTCTTTCTATAAAGAGGAAGCGTTGGGGTTGCTGCCATTGGTGCAAGTGGTACAGGCGTTGGCACAGAAGTATGATGTAGTGGTGACGAATCCGCCGTATATGGGGATTAGTGGTGGAAATACTAAATTGAATGAGTTGGTGAAAAAGAATTATCCAGATAGTAAAATGGATTTATTTGCGGTGTTTATAGAGTGCTGCAAAAATATGTTAAGGAAATATGGATATCAGGCAATGATTACACAACACGCTTGGATGTTTTTGTCTAGTTTTGAAAAAATGCGGAGAAAATTGATTGAAAATCAGACAATTATCAACATGGCTCATCTTGGGGCAAGGGCATTTGAGGAAATTGGCGGTGAGGTGGTACAAACCACATCGTTTGTTTTATGGAAAAATAAGGTAAAAGATTATAAAGGGATATATTATAGACTCATAGAACCAATAACGCAACAAGGAAAAGAAGAACTATTTTTATCTGGTAATGGTTATTTTAGGACAACACAAGAGAATTTTAGTATGATTCCTGGAAATCCATTAGCTTATTGGGTAAGTAATACATATGTAAATGTATTCAAAGAGAGATGTGTTAGGGATATTGCAAATGCTTGTATTGGAATGAGAACGGGGAATAATGAAAAGTTTTTAAGATTATGGCATGAGGTTGAAGTAATAAAAATTGGATTTGGAAGAAAATCTGCAATAGAATCTATCCAATATAATGATAAATGGATTCCTTATAATAAAGGAGGAGAATATAGAAAATGGTATGGAAATCAAGACTATGTAGTTAATTGGGCGAATAATGGGTTTGACATAAAAGAAAATACAAGGAAGATTTATCCTCAATTAGGGGAAAACTTAGGATGGAAGATAAGCAATGAAAGATACTATTTCAAGGAGGGTATTACTTGGACAGTTATAAGTTCTAATGTTTGTTTTAGGAGGTATTCTAATGGGTTTATTTTTAGCAATAGTGGTCAGGCTGTATTGATAGAAGATTTACAATTACTTGATTATTTATTAGCTTTGCTTAATTGCAAGATAGCAGAAAATATACTTATGATGATTTCTCCAACACTGGGATTTGAGTCAGGATATGTAAATAAAATTCCAGTCATTATTAATGATGATTGGAAAATATTAGTTATTAAGTTGGCTCAAATGAATATTACAATATCTAAAATTGACTGGGACTCCTTTGAAACTTCATGGGACTTCCAACAACATCCACTTATTCGTTGTGCATCAATTTCAAGACAAGAAATAGATTCAGATGAAAAAAAACATATACAAGACATACACTACCTCGAAGATGCCTTTATAAACTGGAGTAATGAGTGCAATTCACGTTTCACCCAACTAAAATCCAACGAAGAAGAACTCAACCGCATTTTCATTGATATATATGGATTGCAAGATGAACTAACTCCAGAGGTAGAAGACAAAGATGTAACTGTTCGTAAGGCTGATTTACAGCGCGACATCAAAAGCCTGATTTCCTATGCAGTAGGCTGTATGTTTGGGCGTTATTCGTTGGATAAGGAAGGTTTGATTTTTGCAGGAGGTTGCATGAAAGACAAGTTTGCCTATTATGGTGGAACGTATGGCGATGCGAGTCAATATAAATATAATGGAAAATATACATACAAACAATTGGGAAGCAAGTTCTACTATCTGCCGATAGAGGGGAAAAAGGCGCTGGAATGTTGGAAGGTAGACGCTGACAACATTATTCCAATTATGGATGATGAATATTTTGAAGATGATATTGTAGAGAAATTTGTCACATTTATTCGTACTGTTTATGGAGAACAATCGCTAGATGCAAATTTGCAGTTTATCGCAGATGCGCTGGGAGGAAAAGGACAGCCTAAAGAAGTACTGCGCAATTATTTTATCAATGATTTTTACAAAGACCATTGCAAGATTTATCAGAAACGCCCTATATACTGGCTCTTTGATTCTGGTAAGAAAAACGGCTTTAAGTGTCTGATCTATATGCACCGCTACCAGCCGGACACGATTGCGCGAATCCGCACTGATTATGTCCATGAGCAGCAGAGCAGATACCATACCGCCATTGCAGATTTAGAACATCGCGTTGCAAATGCAGGGACAAGTGAGCGTGTAAAATTGAATAGATCCCTGAAAAAGCTTCAAGAACAGGCGGATGAGTTGCACGCATACGAGGAGAAAATACATCATCTGGCAGACCAGATGATTGCAATTGATTTGGATGATGGCGTAAAACACAATTATGAGATTTTTCAGGATGTGTTGGCAAAGATAAAGTAAATATTGGTGGAGAAGATAACAAGATGGAATCAGAAAAAGTGATACAGGATCTGAACCAGCGTTTTGCACAGCCATTGCCGGAATTTTATAAGCGCAGGATTATATTCTGGTGTGATGAAGAACGGGAGTTTGAAGATAAACTGGATGGAATCGTGCTAAATGATGCAAAGCTGGTTGTGCTTACTGGAACGAATTATTTTGCAGTGAAGAAATTATTGGAAGTGGAGGATATGACAGGCAATTATGTGATTTATTGTCCGTTTTCTTATGAGAAGCCAGAGGATGATTGGCTTATAGATATCAGGTTATACAGCGAGGAATACCGCGCTGACCTGATTTCAAATTGGATGAAAGAGATGGGGATTTTGCAGACAGCAGCACTCAGAAAACAGGTGAAAGAATATCGTAAGTTTTTCAATGCATCTGTCCGCAGAGAAAAGATTATAAAGCAGAAAAATAAGCCTTCTACGACAGGGCAGCTCCATATGGCAGTTATGGGGGCATTAGCTGGTATGATAGATGTCACACCGAATGCGATTATCAAAGCAGTGCTCTGTGCAGGGCTGGATGCTGAAACCAACAGAATCTATTGTGATTTGTCAGAATATGGAGCAGATACAGCTTTCTGGAAAATGGTGCAGCAAGGTACAGGGTATGTGGCAGAAATGCCAAATCTGGGACAGTTGGCGGCACATATTTTGTTGACTGGGGCTACTCGTACCATGCAGCCAGAGTGCTTGACAGGATTAAATAGTTTTCTGTCCGCTGCGCATGAGGCATATTGTTATGAGTTTATATCGGATTGGTTACATGGCGATCATGTGGAGCAGTTATATACAATTGCTTGTGGCGTTGAGGAGGAATTAAAGCTTTCAGAGCGTTTTATGAAACTGGAAGTGGCAGATCTTGTGCATACAGAGATATTTCCATGCATACATGAAGTTATCTTAATGAAGTTGATGACGGAAATTGCAGATAATATTATAGATGTCAATGTAATGAAAGAAACGGTTGAAAAACGGCGCACTTGTGTGTGGTATGATGAGGTAGCAGATTTCTATGAGGGCATATTGCAGGTGGCAAATATGCAGGAGTTTTTCAAAAACCATTCCGCAGGTTTTCATACGGCTCAGGCGGCGAAAGTCTGGAAAGAATACACGACAGAATACTATAAAATGGATACCTTTTACCGATTGTTCCACATGAGCTATGGCAGGAGTTTGAAGGCTTATAATGCGAAACTTCACGATTTATTCAGCCGTGTTATGGAACAGGCAGAGGGATTATATAAAAATTGGTTTTTAAGGCAGCTTGGAGGGAATTGGTCAAAGGTATGCGCGGAAGAAATGGAATACTATGGAAAGATTTCGGATGTTCCACAACAGAAAGATTTTTATAAGAATAAGATAAAAAATGTAGATAACCGAGTATTTGTCATTATTTCTGATGCATTGCGGTATGAAGTGGCAGCCGCACTTGTGGAACAGTTGCGTAGGGAAATGCAATGTCAAGTAGAATTAAACAGTATGCAGGGAATTTTTCCTACGATTACCAAGTTTGGAATGGCGGCGTTACTTCCACATGAGAGATTATCGGCAAAATATCAGGGAGATGAGATTAAGGTTTTCGCTGACGGGCAGTCTACGGAGAGTGGTTATAGAGATAAAATATTAAAGTCTGTAAGAGAGGACAGCGTTGCATTAAAATACAAGGATTTAGTGAGTGCAAAACGACCAGAGCGGAGTGCATGGGTTAAGGGAAAAAATGTGATCTATATTTATCATGATGCGATTGATGAAGCCAGCCATACTTCAGATACACTTGTTTTCCCAGCCTGTGAAGAGGCAATTGTGGAGCTGAAAAATCTGATACGAATTATTGTAAATGATTTTGGCGGAATCAATATTATGATTACGGCTGATCACGGTTTTTTGTATACGTACAGCCTTTTGACGGAAGATGATAAGATGAGTAAGGCAGAATTTAAAAATCGCCTTATTGAGTATGGCAGGCGTTATGCTGTTATGAATAAAAATGCAAAACCAGAGTATTTACAGTCTATAAAATTTCTTGACGGAAATACAGAGTATGAAGCTTTTACACCAAAGGAAAATGTTCGTATCAGAATGAATGGTGGCGGTCTAAATTATGTACATGGGGGTATTAGTTTGCAAGAGATGTGTGTACCTTTGATAGAATATCATTTCCTGAGAAATCAATCGAAGGAATATCAGCGCAATAAGAATCTTTATGACAAGAAACAAGTAGAGGTAACACTTTTATCTGCATCACACAAAATCAGCAATCTGATTTTTTCCTTGAATTTTTATCAGAAAGAAGCTGTGGGGGATAATCGGGCGTCGGCGATTTATCAGGTGTATTTTACAGACAGCAACAGGAAACAAATCAGTGATATACAAAAGATTATTGCGGATAAGACGAATGAGAATGGACAGGAGCGTGTATTCCGGTGCACTTTTAATTTGAAAGCATTAAAGTATGACAACAAAGAAATTTATTACCTTGTGATTGCAAGTGAGGACGGCGAGATAAAATCACAGGAAGAATTTCAGATTGATATTGCTTTTGCAGTGGATGAATTTGATTTCTTCGGATAGGAGGAACACATGGAGCAGATGGATGAAGGTATGGAACATAATCGTGAATGGATAAAAAATAAGCTGCGTCAATATTTTGATGGAAAGATTGTGCGAAAAGACCTGACAAAGAAAATCAAGGAAGGTGCGAATGTACCAGTATATGTTCTTGAATTTTTGTTAGGACAGTATTGCAGTTCAGATGATGATGAAGTGATAGAAAAGGGTGTTATCAATGTCAAGAAAATTCTAGCGGACAATTTTGTGCGTCCAGATGAAGCACAGAAAATTTTATCCACTTTAAGGGCAAAGGGAAATTATACGATCATTGATAAAGTTACGGTTTCCCTGAATATACGAAAAGACCAACATGAAGCTGAGTTTTCCAATCTTGGGCTGAGTGGTATTGAGATAGAGGACTCTTATCCTGAAAAGTACGACCGTCTGTTGTGTGGAGGTATTTGGTGCATTATTCAGCTTGAATATATTTCAGAGAACAAGATGGAGGAAGATGCCTTTTTGGGAATTGTAGATATAGATGGAAAACCTGTAAATTCTAAAAAGAAAAAACGAAAAGAATCTGTTTCGCCGATTAAAATTTTGAAACTGACACCGATTCAGATGCCACATGTGGATATTGAGGAATTAAAGAGTGCACGAAAACAATTTTCTAAACAGGAGTGGATGGATATTATGCTTCGTTCCATTGGTATGGAGTCTGATAACTTGACTTCCCGTGAGAAGTGGCTGCTTTTGATACGCATGATTCCCTTGGTAGAAAATAATTTTAATCTATGTGAGTTAGGTCCTAGAAGTACAGGAAAATCACATTTATTCAAGGAAATTTCTCCGAATAGTATTCTAGTATCAGGTGGTCAGACTACAGTGGCGAACTTATTTTATAATATGGGACGTAAAACAGTGGGACTTGTTGGGCTGTGGGATTGCGTGGCTTTTGATGAAGTAGCAGGGATTCATTTTAAAGATAAAGATGGCATACAGATCATGAAGGATTATATGGCATCTGGTTCTTTCGCGCGTGGCAAGGAAGAAAAGGCAGCATCAGCTTCTATGGTATTTGTGGGAAATATCAACCAAAGTGTAGATGTCCTATTAAAGACATCCAGCTTATTTGACCCATTTCCGCCAGAAATGGGAATGGATACTGCATTTTTAGACCGAATGCACTGTTATGTGCCGGGATGGGAGATTCCCAAATTTAGACCAGAGCACTTCACAGATGACTATGGATTTATTACAGATTATTTAGCAGAATTTATAAGAGAATTACGAAAAGAGCAGTATGGAGATGCGCTCGACCATTATTTTAGATTAGGGAAGAATTTAAACCAAAGGGATACCATAGCTGTTCGGAAAATGGTGGGTGGTCTTGTAAAGTTAATCTATCCAGATGGAATTTATACTAAGCAGGAGTTGGAAGAGATATTGCAGCTTGCGCTGGAAATGCGCCGCAGGGTGAAAGAGCAGTTAAAAAAACTTGGCGGCATGGAGTTTTATGATGTGAATTTCTCTTACATAGATTTGGAGGATATGTCAGAACACTATGTTTCTGTACCAGAACAGGGTGGTGGGAATTTAATTCCAGAAGGGATGTGTAATCCGGGACAGGTTTATACTGTATCTCATGGCAAATCAGGAATGATAGGTGTATTTCGGCTGGAGAGCCAAATGCTTCCGGGTTCTGGTAAATTTGAGAGGACGGGTTTAGGCGCTGACAGGGACGCGAAAGAAGCGTCAAATACAGCTTTTAGTTATCTAAAGGCAAATGGTAACAGGATTAGCGGAACTATTAGTACGACATCCAAAGATTATGTTATCAATTATCAAGACTTGCAGGGAATAGGAATGACTGGTAAGTTAGCACTTCCAACATTGATTGCATTGTGCTCCATTGCCTTGAATAAGCCAGTTCTTAGTTCAACAGCTATTTTAGGAGAAATCAGTATCAGTGGAACAATGATAAAGGTAGAGGAACTGGCGAATGCGCTTCAGGTGTGCTTGGATAGTGGAGCAAAGAAGGTATTGCTTCCGTCTACTTCCTTTGCAGATTTTGCGACAGTGCCAGCGGATTTGATGAGCGCATTTCAGTTGATACCATATTCCAGCGCGGAGGATGCTGTGTTTAAGGCTTTGGGTGTGGACTGAGGTATATACACAGGAACAGATTGAAAAATGGAGTTTGGCAGACTGGGTTGTAAATCGAATAATCAATATGCCAAAGAGATTGTTTAAGTATTATAGAAATGTTATTGATGAAGAAAATGGGAGAAATTATTCTTTTACAAAAAGTATATCTTGGGAATAGTTCGTTATAAAGGCAACAATAGAAACTATAGAAAGGATAAGAGGGAAAGGTTATGAAACGAAAAAGGCAGTATTTATATGGCTTTTAGAGTTTGCAATTACCTAAATTTATCATTTGAATGAGAGGAGGAGAAATGAATGAAAAATATTACATCAAGGGCATTTAGTGTGTTAGGGGATTGCAATAAAGTGTATCAATTTATGGTGAGCATTTATGAGAGAGATCGTAGAAATGGCATAGAGGCATCTTTTTTTGAATATGCCTATGTATCATTTTCTTGTTGGATGGATATTACATATTCTTATAAAAATCGAATTTGGGAGGATAATGGAGAGATTGTTGCATTTTGTTTTTATGAGAGTCCAATAACAGAAATTTATTTTTGCCTGAAACCCGGATATGAGGAATTAGCATCAGAGATGATAGCATATGCGGACAAAAATATGATACATAAAGGAGAAGGGATACATATAAATTTATCGGATGGACAGACAGCATTAATACGAGCTGCAAAACAGTTTGGATATTACCAAGAATCAGAAAGCTGGGATATGGAATTTGACTTTGAAGATGTATTGGATTATCCTTTGCCAAAAGGGTTTCATTTTGTGAAACCGCAAGAATTTGATATGGACAAGATAGGGAAATGTTGTTGGAAGGGCTTTGATCATGAGATGAAGGAAGGGGTGTGGGATCACCAATACGATCAGAATAATTATTTAATTCAGGCAGCACCTCATGCAACAACGGAACTTGCGGTGGCAATTGCTGATGAAGCAGGAGAGTATGCCTGTTTTGCGGGAATGTGGTGGATACCAGAAAATAAGCTGGCATATTTAGAACCTCTTTGTACAATTCCGCAATATCGCCACAAAGGGCTTGCTGCTGCGGCTTTGTCTGAATTATATCGAAGGACAAAGGCATTAGGAGCAACGCATATGACAGGAGGAGGTAATGACTTCTATAAAGCAATTGGTTATAAACCTACAGTGAAGTGGACTGGGTGGAAGAAACGATAAATATAAGTTTTATTATAGTGAATAGTATTATATCATTAATACAAGCACTATTTTAAGAATAAGGGAGAGTATTCCCCGACTTCCAAAATAATTATAATATGTTCCCATCGGAAAAGAAATTATGAAAAAAAGAATAATAAATCAAACAAAAACCATAACACAAGTAATTTTTGCAATCATTCGTATTATTGCATCAGTAATTTTACTAGCATATGCTCTACAGGTTTTTGTAATAGTTATGGAACAATTATTTTAAATCTTTTTATTCTTGCTTCTGTGTAGAGAGCGACTATAATCATTACATTTAGCTAAAATTAGAAAGAAGTGGATTCATTTATCACTTCTTTTTTTAGTCAAAAATTATTATTTTTTTATTGATAGGTATGTTATAATGTTCTATAATTGTTTATAGAAAGAAAGGGGGAAATGTGAAGGATAAAATCAAAGAGTTAACAGAAACAGTAAAAGAGCTTAACAAGTTAATAGACCAACTCGTCAAATTTTTATAAAAAATATAATATATTTTTCTTCACAAATCAATATGAAAGAGTTAATAAAAGAAATTATTAAGTTGATAAGAAATATAATTCTTTTTATTATTCCTATTATTTTAGTAATTATTCTTTATCAAGTGCTTTTTTAGGGAGAGTTCACATGCAATTAAAAGAAATTAGAGTGAGTAAAGAGCTTTTTGTACAGTTCTAGCAGAACTTTTTAAAGTGCCTAGATGAACAATACAAGATATTGAAAAGCGCGGAGATTGTATAGTTTTTACAGCTACGAAATTGGCAGTAGCTCTTGAAGTATCTTTAGATGTTTTATATAAAGAAGTGACTTAATAAGTCCAAAAGAAAAGGAAAAAATATAAAGACAAAGATAAAATTGACTACTATTTATTATCCACAAACAAGTGGAGGTTATACGATTATTTGTCCAGAATTAATGCTTACTACATAAGGGGAAGATATAAAAGAAGCAGAAAATATGATGAAGGAATTAATAGAGGATTATTTTGAAAATGATAAAACAATGGAGTTTTCTGATTATGTAGAATCATTTAATACAGGAAATAAAATTATTACATGGAATAAATAAAAGCCAACAAAGCAGATTTTTTAGGAAAAATCAATTTATTTTATCTTAAAACCATTTCCTAATAAGATGAATTTTAAGGATTATGGGAATAGCACTTTTTGTTATGATTACAAAAGCAATAGATGTATGAAAGCAGAAATCAAAAACAGAAAAAATAGATTGAGAAAAATAAAATGATATATTATAGTTAGTACAAGGAAATATCGTGTACAAGGTAGAAGCCTTCCATACTTATGAACTGGTTCACCGGAATACATAGGAAGGGAGGTGCGTAACGATGACAGCATTTGAGATCATCTCAATTTTCATTAAAATACTAACACTGTTAGCAACCTTTGGCAGCTTGATTGTTGCGTTTCTTGCCTTTCTCGACAAGAGAAATAAGAGAAAATAAAAAAATCCTATCCTGTCGGCGAAACAGGATAGGAGCGTCCTCACGTAGGACGTAACTGTCACTGAGGCTTCCACCTTGTGGGCGGTATTTCCTTTAAATCTAATATAGCACAAAACAAAATAAGTTGCAAGAAAAATTTGAACGTCTGGAAAGGCGTTTTTTATTTGCTCAAAAATAAGGAAGACTTTAAAACTAGGAATAAAGTCGATGTATCTTATATACAAAAAAATATAGATTGGCAGAAAGTAAAAAAGGTTAGAGTTGGTATTGTTTTCAATCGAATTGAATATGGGAAAGAAATCTATTGTTTTGGCGGTGATGATCATATATTAAAAATCAATAGGTGTAGTTATAATTAGATGTAGTACGCTGATGACCCTGCTATTCCATGATATAGGCAAAGCTTACTTGAGATAGATCTATTAGAATTTTACTCAAAAAATAGTTTTTAATCATGAACCTTTTGATACTTGCACCCGTCTATATAAGTGAAACAAATTTATTTATAGACCAAAGGAGGTGATGATGTGGACGGGTTTGAGAACTTGTTGGAAGCAGAATGGGTATCTGTGCAACGATTTGTGAGATTTCGGATGACTTCTAAAGTTGATGCAGATGATGTTCTGCAGGAAGTATATCTTACAGCTTATGAGAAATTTTCTCAACTGAAGAATAAAGATGCATTCAAGGCATGGATTATCAGCATTGCAAGAAACAAATGTAATGATTATTTCCGAAAGAAGGCGACTCAGCATGAAATTCCGATTGATGAGTTGACGGAAAAGGAATTATCCTATGGTAGACATGGTATTTCTGTGGTTAATATGGTAAGAGAAACCTTGAGCTTGCTAGGGGATAGGGATAAACAAATCCTCTATCTTTACTTCTGGAAAGAGATGCCGCAAGCAGAAATCGCAAAGTTGTTGAACATCCCTATTGGAACAGTGAAGAGCAGACTGCATACAGCAAAACAAAACTTCAAAGATAAGTATCCATATCACACCGATGTATGGAAAGGAGAATGTAACATGAAAAAGTTGCCTGAATTTATTCCCGAATACAAGATTGAAGCAAATACAGAAGCCCCCTTTGCGGTGAAATGGGAAGAGCTTATGGGGTGGTTCTTAGTACCTAAGATTGGTGAAAAGATATCTTGGGGGATATATGATATCCCTTCTCGTAAGTGTAGCCATATATATGACATGCAAGTGATTGGCAGGGCTAAGGTTCATGGAATTGAAGGGGTAGAACTAACTGCGCGAGAAGCACCATACTCAGATAAGAAAGATGTGATCAACCGCACATTTATCGCACAGCTCACTGACACTCACTGTCGTTATCTGGCAACAGTCAGGAGCGATGGAGATATTCGTAATTATATTACTTTTCTTGATGGAGATGAATTTTTGCCTAACTGGGGTTTCGGTGAAGATAACTGTGGGAATGAAACTAATTTGACACCTAAAGGTGATATTCAGAGAACTGGCACAACCGTTACAAGTAGTGACAAAGACTTTTTATTAGATATTGTAGGGAGATATACTGTTACGATTGGTGGAAAGAAATATGATACTGTTTGTGTTATGGATATTGAAACCTATAACGGCGGTGTGGTATCTGAGCAGTTTCTAGATAAAAATGGAAGGACGATTCTTTGGCGCAGATTCAACCGTGATGATTGGGCTATCGATCGTTATAAAAAGAAGTGGAGCGAGCAGTTACCGGAGAATGATAGGCTTACCGTCAATGGTACGACCTATGTTCACTGGTATGATTGCATTACAGATTATATCCTTTAGTTAGGATTGTGGAAAAAAATCGGTGTTTTGAATAATTCTTATAAGGGAGTCCACTCGTGACTCCCTTTGTTTGATTACATATCCAAAGAAGAATGGTAATAATATTTTATATTGAAGAAAAAATATTATGTATGAATAAAAGAAAGAGAACTCACTCGCAGTTCTTTTTTTTGAAATACTGTATTAGTATTTCCCTTGTGAATATTTTTCTTGCATTTTTATATTAGAACGAAAATCCAGATTTGTCTATTTTTCTTTTAGAAATTTTTCTAAAAAATCTGCTAAACTCTGAATATCAGAAAAATAATAGGTCTGAAATTGTCCATTTTATATAATTAAAAGATTTAATATTTTATAATAGTAAATAGAACATGAAAGTGGTATAATCAGGTAAACAACAAAAAAATTATAAGATAAAATATGTTATTATTTGGTTTTAAAAAAAAGGAGTATGATACATTTGTGTCAAATATGCAGAATACATAAATGATTCTGAAATGAAAAGGGAGAAAAATGAAAGAAACAAAAATATTTAGCAAAAACAGCACTTTTCAAAAATTTGAGGTACTAAGAACAAATCGAAATAAACGCTATAAATACAATGAATTTTTGGTTGAAGGTGTTCGCAGTCTTAATGAGGCAGTAAAAAATAACTGGAAAATTAAATCTTTTCTTTATGATAAAGGCAATCTTTCTGATTGGGCGAAAGATATGATAAATAAAGTAAATACAGATTTAAATTTTTGTCTGACTCCTGACCTTATGAAAGAGTTGAGCAAAAAAGAGGATACCTCAGAATTGATGGCGATCATTGAAATGCGAGAGGACAAACTTGATAATGTTATGCTTTCCGAAAATCCGTTTATTGTTTTGTTTGATCGTCCATCAAACAAGGGGAATCTTGGAACTATGATACGTTCATGTGACGCGCTTGGAGCGGATATGCTTATCATTACTGGTCATGCGGTAGACTTGTATGATACAGATGTGGTTGTTTCGGCAATGGGTTCGTTTTTCAATTTGCCTGTTATCAGAATTTCCGATAACAAAGTGTTATTTGAATATATTGACAAAATGAAAAAAAGATATACCAATTTTATCACAATAGGAACTACGGCACACAATGAAAATCCTATTTACTCTGTCAATCTGACTTCTCCGCTTATGCTAATGATGGGAAATGAAACTATGGGATTAAACAAGACATTCAAAGAATATTGTGACCTACTTTGCACAATTCCAATGTCTGAAAAATCCTATGCCACATCGTTTAATGTAAGCTGTGCCGCTTCGATATTGATGTATGAAATCACAAGGCAGAGAGGAATAAATTAAATAAGCGGGAATGTCTATGATAAGAATAAACCTTAAATTTTAATGTTTTATCAAAAGGATTGGATAATACAAATTCTGATGTATAAGGGAAATATAGTGTTTAATCTCATCAAGGAAGTCCTCCGCTTCTAAGCCGCCAAGGCGAAAGCGGTGGGTTGGGACTTCCTTGTTTCCGTGGGAGTGCAGACTCCCACGGAAAAGCTGCGATAGCAGCTATGAGGTTATGAGCAAGTAGCGAAGCGGATTGCGAATATCCGATTTGACTCTATTTTTTCCCTTGATGATTAGAAATATATAGTGCTATCATAGTTATGATATAATAAAGTTGTAACAGGAGTGATAATAAGATATAATTCATCTTATCAAAAAAAGAATCTATCATTATGTTATAAAGTTACATACCAAAATTTAATTAGAATGATATCGATCAGAGGAGGGAAAATAGTTGATTAATATTGATAATATGTCCAGTAAAACTGTAATAAAGGAACAATACAAAAATACAAATAATCTTAAGCTGCGAAAAAACTTACATGAAAAATATAGTGTCAATAAGATAGGATTTCAAAAGTGGATGTTTGAACAATATCCCTTTCGTACAAAGATTAAAGTTTTAGAGTTAGGAAGCGGAAGAGGCGAACTATGGAATTATTATTTTGAAAATAAGATACTTCAAGATTATGAAATGGATATTACATTATCAGATTTTTCAGATGGAATGGTAGATTACTTACAACATAGTTATCTAGATAAGGGAGTATCTATCAAAAAAATTGATATATTAGAGATACCATTTGAGAAAGACACGTTTGATCTGATTATAGCAAACGCTATGTTATACCATGTGAAGGATATTGATTTAGCACTTTCTGAAGTAAAACGGGTTTTGAAAAAAAATGGTTTATTTTATTGCTCTACATTGGGAATGAATGGAATGACGCAGTATCTTTATCATGCCTTAGATGAACTTGACATTCCATATAATCATGAATCCGATATATCCTTTACGCTACAAAACGGAATGCAATTACTCAAAAAGCAGTTTTATAAAGTGGAACGATGTGATTATGAGGATGCATTAGAGATTGATAAAGTCGAGGATTATTTAGAATATATTTATTCAATGGCTTCTTTACAGGGGCTTGATCGAAAAAATTATGATATTTTACTGAACTACTTCAATTCCAAAAAGATAAATGGATATCTACATGTACCCAAAGAATATGGAATGTTTGTGGCTAGTAAAGAATAAAATATAGCCGTACTTTATATATATGCCTGTTTTTGACAGCTTAAGTTTAAAAGGAGCTTTCAAAAAATGAATGTGAAATATAAGATTGGGAATTTATATTGATCATGCCTCTTATGCTAGAATCTTTGTGTATCTTTTTCTATGAAAAGTTATATTTTATGGGATTTTCCTGAGATTAGGGAAATCTCTTTTTTATTTCTCAAAGATTTTTGAAACTTTTATTCCTTTTATTTATCTATATATTAGAACACAAAAAAAGAAAGGAGGTGTTTATTTGAAACAGAAACTTTATGAAAAATTAGTGGCTTATATTCTTGAAAATCAGAATAAGTTTTATCGATTAGCATTCAGTTATGTAAAAAATCAAGATGATGCGTTAGACGTAGTGCAAAATGCAGTTTGTAAAGCGTTAGCACATTATATGGATTTGAGAGATGAGAAAGCGATTAAAACATGGTTTTATAAAATAGTTTTGAATGAAAGTTTCGCTCTTTTAAATACAAAGAAAAAAGTAATCTTGACAGGTGAAAGCAATTATTGTGAAATTCCTTATGAAGAAAAGGGATTAGAAATACATGATGATTTGTATGAGCAAATAAATCAGATGGAAAAAGATACTCAAAACATTATAAAACTGCGATTTTTTGAAGAGCTGGAACTCAATGAAATTTCACTGATTTTGGGAATGAATTTGAATACAGTGAAAACAAAATTATATCGTGGTTTGAAGACATTAAAGGTTGTTATGGAAAAGGAGGAAAGTGTATGAAACGTATGGAAAAGGCAAAGAAAAAATATGAAGATATTCCAATCCCTAATGAATTGTCAGAACGGATTATGTTGGAAGTGGAAAAGGCAGAAAAAAAATATAATAGGGAAAGTACAAAGAAGGGAAGAGATTTATTTATGAAAAAGGGAATAACAGCGGTAATGGCAACAGCGGCGGCAGCGATAATTTTGTTTACAGTAGGCGTTAATACTAATGAAGCATTTGCAAAGGAAATCAGTGATATTCCAGTACTTGGTACAATAGCAAAAGTCTTAACATTTCGTTCTTATGAAACACAAACAGAAGATTTAAAGATTTCTGTGGATATTCCCAGTATTGAATTAATTTCAGAAGAATTAAATGGAGTGGAAAAGGACGTAAACGAAGAAATTTATGAGTTCTGCACACAGTATGCAGATGAGGCTATGAAAAGAGCAGAGGAATATAAAAAAGCTTTTCTTGATACAGGTGGAACGGAGGAAGAATGGGCAGCGCATAATATTTCAATTAAAGTATGGTATGAGGTAAAATCACAGACAGATGAATATTTATCTTTAGTGATAATGGGAGCAGATAATGGGCATGGTGGAAACAGTGAAAATAGAGAGGCTAGATATTATAATTTTGATATGAAAGCAGGGAAGTGGATAACGCTTAAGGATATTTTAGGCGATGATTATATGCCGTCCACAGAACAGAATATTCGTGATCAGATAAAACAAAGAGAGGAAGAAACAGGGATGGATTATTTTGATGAGGAATGGAAAGGGCTTGACGAAAATACAAAATTTTATGTGAATGATATTGGCAATCCAGTAATCGTATTTGAAAGATATGAAATCGCACCAGGAGCTTTAGGGCGACAGGAATTTGAGATTGTGAAGTAAAAGTTGTAAAAAATTTTCTATCATTAGAATGTCAGTGTGGCAGTGAAATAATAATTTTGTTGGTAACTATTTTAATATAATGTTAGTATCATATTCACTTGAATGAAATGGATAGATGAGGTAAAATCAAAATGAAAAATTACAAATAATGTGAGGTCAAAACACATATGATTGAAAAAACATATAAAACCTCAAATGGTATCATCCATTATTGGGTCAATAAAAAGATAGATAACATGAAAGCAGCATTGATCTTTTTGCCCGGACTGACGGCGGATCATCGGCTGTTTGAGAAACAAATTGAATATTTTGAAGAGCGATATAATGTTTTCGTTTGGGACGCGCCGGGTCATGCTGCTTCTTGGCCATTTGAACTGACATTTTGTTTAATGGATAAGGCGAGGTGGCTGGACGAGATTTTGACTAGAGAAGAAATTGGCAAGTCTGTTATCATCGGTCAGTCGATGGGCGGATATGTAGGGCAGGCATATGCGCAATTATTCCCAGAAAAGTTGACGGGCTTTATTTCCATTGATTCAGCGCCACTGCAAAGAAAATATGTGACGGCTATTGAAATATGGCTTCTTAAGAGAATGGAGTCAGTATATCGTTATTATCCATGGAAAGCACTATTGAAAACAGGGACGAACGGAGTTGCAACTTCGGAATATGGAAGAAAGTTAATGTATGATATCATGATGGTTTATGATGGAGATCAAGAAAGATATGCCAAACTGGCTGGTCACGGATTCTATATGTTGGCAGAGGCAATGGAGGCAGATCTTCCATATCTCATTTCCTGTCCAGCTCTTCTGATCTGTGGAGAAAAAGACCATGCAGGTTCTTGTATCAGATATAATAAAGCATGGCATAAAAATACTAAGATCAGATTGGAATGGATTAAAGGTGCAGGACATAATTCCAATACAGATAGACCAGATATTGTGAATGAGCTGATCGAAAAATTTATGTATGAGATCAAGTGAAATTCCGTTTGTGGTCAGCTAATTTATATAAGTAATTATTTGAACATTTGGGTGAGTAATATATAGGGCATCGTTTAACAGTACCCATCTTGAAAAGGGAGAACATTTTGTTGAAAATGTGTGATTTAATTATTTTTAAAACTATAATTGAGCAAATCCAGAAAATTGCACAAAATATTCTGTGTTTTGTATGCCGTTCGCGGACAGAATAAAGATAAAACTTCAAACTTGTCGTTGTATGACGGGAAAATTTGTGCAAAATTTTAAATTTGCTCATTTATAGTTTAAAAGAATTATTGCAATAATAAAGGGTAGATCAATGTAAAATAAGTTGAGCTACCTTTATTATTTTATAAAAAAATACTATATGTTATAATATATAGCGTTTATTTTTTATTAAATATTATATATTATTTTTTTTGCGATAACTCTAATTCTTAAAAGTTTTCATCAAATTAGTACATATTTTCTAACATATTTCGTACAATAAGTAGTATTATAATTAGAAAAGTGAGGAAGAAATATGGATAGAAAAGCAGATATTCAAGGAACTCAAACTATAAATAAAGGACAGATAAATTCTTATAAAGATTATTTGTATCAAGAGGAAAAAAGTATCAATACAATAAAGAAATATATTCATGATATAAGTTCATTTTATTCTTTTTTAAAGGGAGAACCTATCACAAAAGAAGTACTATTAAAATGGAAAGAATATTTATTAACGGTTTTTGCTCCTTCTAGTGTCAATTCCATGTTAGTTTCTATTAATAATTTTTTAAATTGGATAGGGTGGTCACAATATAAGGTGAAACTGCTAAAAATTCAAAAAAAAATATTTGCGGATTCGGAAAAAGAATTAACAAAAGAGGAATATATAAGATTAGTACAGACAGCGCAAAAGGAAAAAAACGAACGTCTTTCTTTGGTGATGCAAACTATTTGTTCAACAGGTATACGAGTATCAGAACTTCGATATATTACAATAGAAGCAGTTCGAGTGGGGCATGTAAAGGTGAATAGCAAAGGAAAAATTCGAGTGATATTATTGCCAGATAAACTTCGCCATATGTTGCGCAAGTTTTGTAAAAAACAAGGAAGGATAACAGGAGCAGTATTTTGTACTAGAAATGGAAAGCCATTAGATCGTTCCAATATTTGGAAAGATATGAAGGCTTTATGCGAAAAGGCAGGTGTAGAAAGCGGAAAGGTGTTTCCTCACAATCTAAGGCATCTTTTTGCACGAACCTATTATAAAATGGAAAAAGATTTATCAAGATTAGCAGATTTATTGGGACATACAAGTGTAAATACAACTAAAATTTACACTATGGAAACAGGAATAGAGCATATAAAACAGATTAATCATATGAAACTTCTTTTAACATTATGATAAAAACTACATAATGTTAATTATGTGGTTTTATACTATAATTACTATTATAATAAATACATATAAAGTCTAGCATATTATTAAAAAAATTGCAATATTAAAAAAAGGATATAAGAAATATAGCTGAAAAAGTATAAATTTTCCAGCCATGTTTTTTATACCCTTTTTTGTCATTTATAGAGAGTAAAATTTTATTTCTTTGAAAATAATATAGCATTCAAATATGATTAAAAAATTTTTTTAGTATTTTTTCCTTCAATATTTTCTATAAAAATAAAAAATTCACCACATAATTAACATTATGTGGTGAACTATTTAAATTCTTTTTTTGATAGGATAAAAGAAGTTATAAAATAAGGAGATATATATGAACAAATATGATGAATTATGCGAATTTCGTATGGCTACTATAGATGATGTAGAATTAATAATGAGATTTATTTATACTTATTGGAGTGAAAACCATATTTTGGCTTTAGATAAAGAGTTTTTTTTATATGAATTTGCCCATGAAAACAGAATCAATTATTTTTTAGCATTCCATAAAAAATCTCAGGAATTAGAAGCAATTGTAGGATTTTATCAATATTCAAAAGAGATGATTCCATATCAAACAGATTATTCTGGGTCAATTTGGAAAGTAAGAGATTGTTGTGATATTCCTATGCTGGGAGTAGAACTTCTACGGCGATTATTACAAGCTATTCAACCAAGGGTATATGTAGGAAATGGTTCAAATCCTATAACGGCTGTACCATTACAAAAGAAAATATTAGGAGATATTGCTGGAAAACATAAACATTATTATAGGTTATCAGATAGAAATACATATAATATAGCAGTTGTAAACCATAAAAAGATATTACCAATCATATCTGATATACAATATCCATTCATCAAATATAATACCATCAGTGAAATGTATAAAAATTTTAATGAGGAAAAATTTAAACTTAGAAAACCATATAAAGATTTTTGGTATATAAATAAAAGATATTTTAATCATCCTATTTATTCTTACAAATTATTAGGAATTCAAAAGGAAACCATAACAGATACTGTTTTAGTATGCCGTAGTATAGAACAAAATAACAGCAAAGTTTTAAGAATAGTAGATATTTTAGGAGATTGTGAACAGATAGCATATATTGGAAGTGCATTACAAAAGCTTTTAGAGGAAGAAGAATATGAATATATAGATATTTATGAAAGAGGTATAAGTTCAGATATTTTAGAGGCAGCAGGGCTTTTAGAGAGAACAGAAGAAGATCAGAATATAATTCCTAATTATTTTGAACCATTTGTCCAAAAAAATGTGGATATATATTATCACATTAAATATGATGATGTATATATTTTTAAAGCAGATGGAGATCAAGATAGACCAAATCATAGATAAGAGGTTTATGATATGACAGATGCAGATAAAGAAATGATAGAAAATATTACTATAATAGCAAATAGAATGCGTAAAAAAGCATTAAAAATGGCATTGGAAGCAGGAAAAAATGGAGCACATTTAGGAGGAGGACTATCTTGTATAGAAATCTTAGCTACCCTTTATGGAGGAATTGCGAAATTAGATCCCCAAAATCCTTTATGGAAAGGTAGAGATAGAATTTTAATTAGTAAGGCACATTGTGTTTTAGCATATTATACAGCTCTATATGAAAGAGGATTTTTAAAAGAAGAGGATTTAAATAATTTTGAAAAAAATGGAAGTGATATGGCAGGACATCCCTTAAGAAACTTAGAAAAGGGAATAGAGTATTCTGGAGGAAGTCTTGGTATGGCATTATCTGTTGGAGTAGGAATGGCGATAGACGCAAAACAAAAGAAACGCAATAACAAAATTTTTGTTTTGTTAGGAGATGGAGAGTGTGAAGAAGGAGCTATATGGGAAGCTATGATGTCTGCTTCTCATTATAAGTTAAATAATTTAATTGGTATTATTGATAGAAATCATCTGCAATATGATGGAACTACAGAGGAAGTGGCAGGTTTAGATAATTTTACAGAACGCATTTCATCTTTTGGCTGGGATGTGCAAGAAGTAGATGGTCATAATATAAAGGAATTATGGAACATATTAAAAAATTATGATCATAAGAAACCTTTTATGATTATTGCAGATACAGTAAAAGGAAAAGGGATCTCATTTATGGAAAATAATCCCAAATGGCATCATTCTCAATTATCATTATCTCAATATGAACAAGCAATAAAAGAATTAGATAAGGAGAATGTTGAATATGCAGGAAATCAATAAGAAAAATATAAGAATATGGTCTAGATTAGGGCAGAGAGGGACTATTTGTGGGGTAGCATTACCAGAAATTGCATCAAAAAAGGAAAATTGTTATGTGATTACGGCAGATTTAGCACAACTATCTAGTCTAGAAAGATTTAAAACAATATATCCTTCCAAATTTATTAATATAGGAATATCAGAACAGAATATGATAGGAGTAGCAGGGGGATTAGCATTAGAAGGAAATTGTGTTTTTGCTACAACTTATGCTACATTTTTGACTATGCGCTGTTATGAACAGATAAGACATAATTTAGGTTATCAAAAGGCAAATGTAAAATTATTAGGTTCTTCTTCTGGTTTGGCGATGGGAATGTCAGGAAATACACATTATAGCTATGAGGATATAGCAATTATGCGTGTGATTCCTAATATGATAGTTTTATCACCAGCAGATGCTACAGAGGCATACAGAATGGTGCATATGGTATCGGATTATGAAGAACCTGTATACATTAGACTTTCTGGAGCGTTAAATAATGAAATTGTGTATGAAGATTCTTATTTATTGGAAATAGGAAAGGCAATAACATTAAGACAAGGACAAGATGCAGTAGTTATTGCGACTGGAAGTATGGTGATAGAAACACTAAAAGCAGCAAAATTGTTAGAAGAAAAAGGTATTTCAATAAAGGTTATCAATATGCACACAATAAAACCTTTAGATACAGAAATACTAGAAAGCATTTCAGAAACAAATTTAATTATAACCTTAGAAGAACACAGTATAATTGGAGGACTAGGAAGTGCCGTAGCAGAATATTTCAGTTCTAAGAAAATTAAACCACGTCAAATTATGTTAGGGCTTCCAGATGCATTTTTAAAGCCAGCGGAATATGAATATTTAAAACAACAAAATGGTCTATATGCAGAAAATATAGCAGCTATAGTAGAAAAAAATTTAGAAGAAAGTTGAAAGAAAAGATTATGCAAAATCAAATAGAAGTGTTTCTGGATTATTAAAATATGTATGAATATTTTAGATAAATGAAGTATTGATACAAACAGAAAGGTTACTTATAAATACTATGAAAAAATATAGGATTAAAATCATATTGTTGGAGAGTAGAATTATTTAAAGAAGTATAAAAAGTAGAAAGTAATATAACATGTTGTATGCAATATTTTTTCATTGACCCAGATAAAATTGCAACAATTTCAAATAATAAATAATCAGGAGAACAAAAGTATGAGTGATTTATTGAAAGACAAAACAGCAATTATTACTGGTTCGAATCGTGGAATAGGAAGAGCTATTTTACAAGTATTTGCAGAAAATGGAGCAACTATATTTGCTTGTGCTAGAAGAAAAGATGATGAGTTTGAAAGAGATATAAAACAATTAGAGGAGGTTACAGGAAGTTTTATTTATCCAATTTATTTTGATCTTTGTAATTCTGAGGAGATAAAAAAGGCGGTAAAAGAAATCAGAAATAAAAAATTGTCTATTGATATATTAGTAAATAACGCAGGTATCCTTTCAAAATATCAGCTACGATTTACTATGCTTCCAATAGATCAAGCCAAAAAATTATTTGAGATTGATTTTTTTGCACAGATGGAATTTACACAATTTATTTCTAGAATTATGCAAAAGGATAAAAAGGGAAGTATTATATACCTTTCTTCTATCGCAGGAATAGATGCTTTTTTTTCTAGTTATGATTATGTAGCTTGTAAAGCAGCTATTATAGGGGCTATGAAGCAGCAGGCGAGAGAGTTTGGAAGATGTAAGATACGTGTAAATTCTGTTGCTCCGGGGATAATAGAAACAGATATGATAACAGCATCGGATAAAGATAATCTAAATGGCATTAAGCCAGCAATTATATTAGAGAGATTTGGAACGGCAAAAGAAGTTGCAAATACTGTTTTATTTTTAGCGTCAGATTTATCTTCTTATATAACTGGACAGGTAATACGTGTAGATGGTGGAACAAGCCCTCCTAGAGCCGATTGGTAAAGATAAAATATAGAATAAATCAAAAATTTAGAGTATTCACCTATTTGTATAGCAGCTCAAAATCGTGCTTTTCGTGAAAAGTATTTACATGAAAATGCAACATCTATGTTTGAACCACCAGAAGCAAAAGATATTTTTGAAGAGGAAGATTTTATAAAATAAATAATTTTTATAGATAGACTTTTATGAGGAAGGAAGATGATTATGTCGGATTATGAAAAATATGTACAAGCATTTACAGAAAATTTTGAGATAGAAGCTAAAGAAGTAGAGGGATTGAGTTACCAATCTATTGGTGCTTGGGATTCAGTTGGTCATATGAATCTGATAGCAACATTAGAAGATACTTTTGACATTATTATGGAAACGGATGATATTATTGATTTCAATTCTTTTGATAAAGGGATAGAAATTTTAAAAAAATATCAGATTGAAATAAAGAAATAAAAAGATATGGAGATAAAATATAAAAATTATTATTTTATAAAATCTATTACTGCAACAGATTATAATAGTAATTGCTATATCATTTGGAATAGGAGCAGTAAACATGCGGTTATTATAGATCCCAACGATTTTTTTAATATTTATCATATAGTAAAACAAAATGGGTTATCTATAGATTATATTTTTGTGACACATGAGCATTATGATCATATTGCTGGACTGTGTGATGTACAACAAGAATTGGGTGGAAAAGCGATTGCTTCAGAAAAATGTAAACAAGAAATGGTAAGAGCACAAGAAAGATTAAATAAAACATATCGTTTATATATGCATTTTATCAAAAAGGAAGTAAAGGATTCTGACATTCCAAAATATAAAGAAGGAAAGATAGATATTAGTTATTTTGATAGGCTGAACTTAGAATGGGAGGGTTTATCATTTCATATACAAGAAACAATAGGACATTCCAAGGGAAGTAGTTCTATTCTGATGGATAAAACTTATATTTTTTCAGGTGATGCAGTATTGAAAGAAAAACCTATTATTACAAATTATTTGGGCGGTAATAGAGAAGATTATAAAAATAGTACTATTTCATATTATCAGCAGCTAAATAAAAATTTGATGGTATTACCGGGGCATGGAGAAATGTTTGAATTAAAAGAAATAGACTTTCTGTAGAAAAAGGGTGTAAAAATATGCAATATTATGATGGATTTAAAAAATATAAAAATAATAAGATAGCGATATCAGAAGAGGGCATAAGTATAACTTATGGAGAAGTAGAAGATATTTTTAGGAGTATGGGAGAAAAGATAAAACGAACCTTAATATTTTCTTTTTGTGAAAATACTATAGGCTGTTTATGTGGATATATTTCTTTTTTATATAATCATGCAGTACCTCTTTTATTAGATGAAAATATAGAAAGAAGTCTTTTTGAAAGTCTGATAAAGATTTATGAACCAGCATATCTTTATATACCAAAAAAAATGGAACATATGTTTTTAGGATTAGAATGTGTATTTGAAATTTATGGATATAAATTATTGCGAACAAAATATAAATTGGAAAAAAGATTAAATGACAAGCTAGCTTTATTACTCACTACATCAGGAAGTACAGGGAGTCCAAAATTAGTGCGGCAGAGTTATCAAAATATTCAATCTAATGCACAGGCTATTGCAGATTATTTAGAATTAGATTCTACAGAAAGACCTATTACGACTCTTCCTATCAATTATACATATGGGCTGTCTATTATTCATAGTCACATTTTAGTAGGTGCGACACTTCTTTTTACAAAACATAGTTTGATGCAAAAAGAATTTTGGCAGTTTTTTAAGGAATATAAAGCGACATCTTTTGGTGGTGTTCCATATACATATGAAATGTTAAAAAAGTTACATTTTTTCCAAATGGATTTACCTAGTCTGCGCACCATGACACAAGCTGGTGGAAAGCTTTCTTCTGAATTACATAAAGAGTTTGCTGAATACGCACAAAATACCAATAGGCATATGGTGATTATGTATGGACAGACAGAAGCTACTGCAAGAATGTCATATCTACCATATCAAAAGGCGCTAGAGAAATGTGGAAGTATCGGAATAGCAATACCGGGCGGAAAATTTCAATTAATAGATGTAGATGGAAAAATCATAGAAGAAGCGAATAAAGTAGGAGAATTGGTCTATGAAGGAGCAAATGTAACTTTAGGGTACGCACAATCCTTAGAGGACTTAGCAAAGGAAGATGAAAGGAATGGCGTATTAGTGACAGGAGATATGGCAAAAAGAGATGCAGATGGATATTACTATATTGTGGGAAGAAAAAAGAGATTTTTAAAAATATTTGGAAACCGTGTAAATCTAGATGAAATAGAGCAGATGGTAAAAGCAGCTTTTCCCGAATTAGATTGTGCATGTTCTGGAGTAGATGATAAGTTATATATTTTTGTTACCATATCAGAAGTAGAGATAAAAGATAAAATAAAAAGTTTTTTAACTTCGAGAACAGGCTTAAATCCTGCCGCTTTTTGTATAAAATCCATTTTTTCTATACCTAAAAATGAAGCAGGAAAAATATTATATGCAAAATTAGGAGAATATTATAATGAAATTTGAAGAACTTTTAAATATTCCTCCTTATCAATTAGAAAAGCAGGAAAAAAGAAAACGATTAACAACAAGACTGGGAGAATTATCTGAGCTTCATTATCATAATTGTGTGGCATATAAGAAGATTGTAGATATATTAGGATTTCATGGAGAAAAAGTAAAAGATTACGAGGAACTTCCATTTCTTCCAGTCCGCTTATTTAAGGAATTAGAGTTAAAAAGCGTGGAATCAGAGGATATTGTAAAAACTATGACATCTTCTGGCACAACAGGACAAAATGTTTCAAAAATATATTTAGATAAAATTACTTCGAGTAACCAACAGAAAGCATTAGTAAAGATTGTTTCTGATTTTGTTGGAAGTTCTAGGCTGCCAATGATTATAATAGATTGTCCATCTGTTCTTAAAGATAGAGTAAAATTTTCAGCCAGAGGTGCTGGAATTTTGGGGTTTTCTATTTTTGCTTCTGATAAAATATATGCATTACAAGACAATATGGAACTAAATATAGAAGCAATCAAATTATTTCTGGAAAAACATAAAGGTAAGAAAATTCTTTTATTTGGATTCACCTTTATCATATGGAAATATTTTTATCAGGAGCTTTTAAAATATCCAGAAGAAATAGACTTTTCACAAGGGATTTTAATTCATGGAGGAGGATGGAAGAAGCTGATCAATGAAGCGGTGAGTGAAGAGAAATTCAAATCTTGTTTACAGGAAACATGTGGTTTATATAAAATTTATGACTATTATGGAATGGTAGAGCAGACGGGTTGTATTTATATGGAATGTGAATATGGACATCTTCATGCGAGTATTTTTTCTGATATTGTGATAAGGAATAGTAGAGATTTTTCACCTTGTAAGATAGGAGAGAAAGGAATGATACAAGTATTATCTGTGATACCAGAATCTTATCCCGGACATAGCATTTTGACAGAAGATGAAGGGATAGTTTTAGGAGAAGATGATTGCCCCTGTGGAAGGAAGGGAAAGTACTTTAAAATTTTCGGGCGCATCAAAAATGCTGAGGTTAGGGGGTGCAGTGATACTTATGAAAAGTGATAAGATTCAATATCTGGTTGGTGATGAAAACTTTACAAGGGAAATAATCCCCACTGTTCCATTAGAAGAAACCATATGCTGTTTTTTAGAAGAATTATCAAAAAGATTGAGAGAGGAAGAAGAGGCAAGAAATTATAAAGATATTTTAACATTTGCTTTTTGGATAAGGAAGGCGAATATAGAACGATTAAAAAAAGTTTATTATCATACAGAATGTCGGTTAGGAAAAGGTCTTATTTTTCATATTGCTCCTTCTAATGTTCCTATTAATTTCGCATTTTCGTTTGTATTTGGTTTATTGGCAGGGAATGGGAATATAATACGAGTTTCTTCTAAAAATTTTCCTCAGATAGAGATAGTATGTAGAGTAATTAATAAAGTTTTAAAAGAAGATATTTATAAGAAAATAAGGGAGCAGAATAAAATTATTTCTTATGATAGTCAAGAAAGAGAGATTACAGATTATCTTTCAAAGTTATGCGATATGAGAATTATTTGGGGTGGAGATAAGACAATAGAAGAGGTTCGTAGATCTCCTCTCTCAAGCAGAGCTACAGAAATAACTTTTGCAGATAGATATTCCTTTGGAATGATTCAAGGTGAAAAGATTTTAGAAATGAGCAATATGGAATTAAAGCAATTAGCATTGGATTTTTATAATGATACTTATTTGATGGATCAAAATGCTTGTTCCTCTCCACATCTTATTTTTTGGAAAGGAAATAAAAAAAAGATAGAAGAGGCAAAAGAAAAATTATGGGAAGCTATTTATCAAGAAGCGATGAAATATGAATTAGCGGATATTAAAGTGAGTGATAAATATACCAAGTTATGTGAATATGCTGTGGATTTATCGATAAAGAAGTATAGAAATTATGAAAATATTCTCTATATTATCACTTTGGACAAACTGCCAGAGGATATTACAAAACTTCGGGGGAAATATGGTTTATTCTTTGAATATGAAATAGAAGAGGAAGAAGAATTAAATGGTTATATAAATTCTAAAGTACAGACATGCAGTTATTATGGGATAGAAAAGGACGAGATTAGAGAATGGGTTATAGATAAAAGGCTGAGGGGGATAGATAGAATCGTTCCGTTTGGAAAGGCGTTAGATATAGGGATTATATGGGATGGATATGATATGATCAGGTCGTTATCAAGAATAGTTTGTTGATAAAAATAATAGAGTGTGTGAATAGGATTATGACAGAGTAGGAATGATTTTTTATTAAGAATATAAAAGGGAGTTAAAGTATGTCAAAACTATATATTGTGATGTATCATTATGTGAGAAATCTGAAATATAGCAGATTTCCTGAATTGAAAGGATTGGATTTAGAATTATTTAAGGAACAAATAAAATTCCTTAAAAATAATTTTAATATTATCAGAATGGAGGATGTCATTGCATATTATACAGAAAATTATGTTCTTCCAGAAAATGCGGTATTATTGACATTTGATGATGGATATAGTGATAATTATCTCAATGTATTTCCCATTTTACAAGAAGAAAAATTACAAGGTTCTTTTTTTATTCCTGCAAAAACTTTTATAGAACATCAAGTATTAGATGTAAATAAAGTTCATTTTGTTTTAGCGAGTACAAATATTAATAATTTGATTCAGGATTTATTTCAAGAATTAGATTATTATAGAGGAAGGGAATATGATATTCCTTCTAATCAAGAGTTATTTCATACATATGCTAAGGAAGAGAGATTTGATAAGAAGGAAACGATATTTGTAAAAAGACTATTACAAACAGTATTGCCAGAGAAACTTCGGAATAGAATTGCGAGTAATATGTTTGATAAATATGTTGGGCTATCAGAAGAAAAATTTGCTTATGAGCTATATGTGAATTATGAACAGATAAAATGTATGAAAAGGGCAGGAATGTATATAGGAATACATGGATATAATCACTATTGGTTAGGAAATTTAGAAGTGGAAAAAATGCAGCAGGATATTAAGAAGGCGTTAGAAGTCATGGGAGATATGGTAGTATCCGATTCTTGGGTTATGAATTATCCTTATGGTTCATATAATGATGAGGTGATAAGTTATATTAAGGACAAGGGGTGTGTGTTAGGGCTGACAACAGATGTAAAAATAGCGGATTTATTAGAAGATAATAGGTATCTTTTGCCTAGATTAGATACGAATGATTTTCCGCCTAAGAGTGAAAATTATACAAAGATTCATTAGGGTGTATGAAGTATGTTATTGTATGATATATGTTTGTATTTGGTTATTTTTTATTTTTAAAATAGATTTTTTTTAGTAGGTATTAAGGTTTTATGTTAGAAGAGGGGAAATATAAGGATATGGATGGAGATAATATTGGAAAATAAAGAGGGATAAATTTGTAGATAGAATGATAAATGGAGCAGGGATATCTGCTCTATTTGTGATTCTATCTACAGATTATTTGGATTCTTAAATGACAATAGGTATGTTTTATAGTATAATTATTCTGAAAAAGAGTTATTGTTTAGGGGGATTTAAAGTTGAAGGGTCGCTGCGGCAAGGAAGTATTCCAGCGAAGCCGCGCTTTCGCTCCGTTCC
>CANRVK010000002.1 GCA_947643285.1 uncultured Eubacteriaceae bacterium | reverse complement strand
AAGGAATACCACAAGATAGAACAAAAGAATATCGATATACTAGGAATAAAGAATTTACAGACGAAGTGGCAAAGAAGTATATAAAAGATTAGATAATAGAGATTTTATGATGTTTGAAAAACCATTTATAAATTAGTAAAAAATTTATATAAATAAAATGTTATATTGAATATTTTATCTATTAGTTAGTAATATAATTAGAAAAATTATGTTATATATAATGATTGAGAAAATATTCAATATAACAATCATAAAATTATAGATCTTTTAATATCTTATTTAGGTCATCTGTACCTGCTGAAATTTGATTTTCTTGTTGAATTTGACCATATATTTCTTTTCGATAGATGGGAATAGATTTTGGAGCATCAATTCCTAGCTTTATTTGATCTCCTTTGATTTCAAGTATTGTTAATTCAATGTTGTTATTAATAATGATAGATTCTCCTTTTTTTCTTGATAATGCTAACAATCTATTCACCCTCCTTGGTATGGTTTTCTTTTTTCTCTTTTAATATTTCGTAAATAGGAAAACGAACAAGATATCTGTCATCTTCAATAATAATTTGACAGGCTTTCTGAGTTTCTGAATTAATAATAAAGGGAGCTCGAAAGTTACTCGTCATTTCTTCTATATTACTTGGAACTCGAATACTGGTGAAGAGAGCCAAGTCTTCTATTTTATAAGGTTCAATGCTAGATAGCAATTCATTTTGAATAGATGGTTTATAATCTTCTAAAACATCTAATGGACAGATAATAGGAAGGGCATAAGTAGGTTCTTCTATAGATTGTAACCAACTGATGAAATGATTATCAGATTCTTCATCATGAATTAAAAGAAAGCGTTTCATATCAGGAAAACCTATAATCCCATCTTCAAAATGAATAATTCGTGTTTCATCGACTTCTATTTTGCCAAATAGTTTTGTGTTTAATTTCATTATTTTTCCTCCAAATATGTTTTGACTATAGTTTTCAAAATATTTTTTATAATAAATTATATATCGACCAATTAATCATAAAAGTATATCATCTTTAGAAAAAATTTTTATGAAAAGAAGGGATATATATTTCAAAAAGTTTTACTTTTAAATAATAAAAACTCAGAAACTTATAAAGTATTTTTAGAAGAAACCGATATAAAAAATAAAGCAATTTTAAAAGGAGGAATGTCATATGGCAATAAGACTATCTGGTATGGTTTCAGGTATGGATACAGATGCTATGGTAAAAGAGCTAGTTTCTAGCTATCGTATAAAAACACAGAAATATGAAAAAGCAAAAACTAAAATAGAGTGGAAACAGGAAGCATGGCAAGATCTTAACTCAAAAATATATAAATTATATTCTTCAACATTAAGCAATCTGCGTATGGCTGGTGCATATAACAAAAAGAAGATGATTGTTTCAGATGCTACAAAAGCTAGTGTTGTCGCTCAATCAGGTGCAGTAACAGGAACACAGACATTAGAAATAGAAAAACTTGCTACGTCTGGTTATTTAACAGGAGAAGAGTTAGAAGCAAGAGGGAAAGTGACAAAAAATACTAAATTAGGTGAACTAGGAATAATAGAAGATAGTAAAATTACCTTGACAAAAGGGGAAAAAGCGACTGATATTGAACTGACAGCAGATATGACCGTAAGTGATTTAGTAGGAAAATTAAGAGAAACAGGTGTTAATGTAAATTTTGACGAAAGTAATCAGCGTTTCTTCATTAGTTCTAAAGAATCTGGTGCAAAGGAAAATTTCACATTAAGTGCAACAGGAAGTGGAGATATTGCATTAAATAAATTAGGTTTAAAGAATGGAAAAAAGATTGAAGGTGAGGATGCTCATATTATATTAAATGGCGCAGACTTTTATTCATCGACAAACAATTTCTCAATTAATGGTCTCACTATTTCTGTAAATGCTGTAACGGAAAAGGAAAAAAATGAACAGCTTACATTAACAACGGATATAGATGTAGATGCAGTTTATGATACAATTAAAGGATTTTTAAAAGAGTATAATGATTTGATTAAAGAAATGGATACTTTATATAATGCTAAAACTGCAAAAGGTTATGAGCCTTTGACTAGTGAAGAAAAAGAGGCTATGTCAGATGAGGAAGTAGAGAAGTGGGAGAAGAAGATTAAGGATTCTCTATTAAGAAGAGATAGTAATTTAAGCAGTGTAATTAGTGGGATGAAAACAGCAATGCAATCTTCTGTTGAAATTAATGGAAAGAACTATACACTATCTAGTTTTGGTATCAATACAGCTAGTTATTTCTCTTCTGGAGATAATAAGAAAGGGATGTATCATATTGACGGAGATAGTGAAGATGCAGTTTCTTCTGGTAATGATGATAAGTTAAAATCTATGATAGCTTCTGATCCAGATACAGTTTTTACATTTTTTAGTACATTAGTTACAAATGTTTATGATGATTTAACGAAAAAGATGAGTTCTACTACCTTAAGCAGTGCTTTTAAAGTTTATAATGATAAACAATTACAAGATGAACAGAAAGACTATGAAAAAAAGATTGATAAATGGGAGGATTATGTGAGTCAGCAGGAAGAATATTGGTATTCTAAGTTTACAGCGATGGAAAAAGCATTATCAGAGTTACAATCTAGTACATCTGCATTAGCAGGACTATTAGGATAAGACAGTTTATTAGGAGGAATATATGGCAATTAATTCTGGATATTCAGCGTATAATACAAACCGCATTATGACAGCTACACCAGCGGAATTGACACTGATGTTATATGAAGGAGCGATTAAGTTCTGCAATATAGCCATTATAGGAGTGGAAGAGAATGATATAGAAAAAGCTCATAATAATATTGTAAAAGTAGAAAATATTATTGGAGAGTTTATCGCTACTTTAAATCATAAATATCCTGTGGCACAAGATTTTGAAAATGTTTATAATTATTTAATGGACAGATTGATAGAAGCGAATATGAAAAAGGATAAAGAAATTTTAGAAGAGGTGTTGGGATATCTCAGAGAGATGAGAGATACATGGAAAGAAGTGATGAAACGAGCTAAAACACAGACGGCATAAAATTAAATTAAAAAATTTTAAAATTATGCTAAAGTAATAAAAAAAATAACCGATATATAAGGTGTTAGAACAAAAGAAAGATAACATAGTTAGAGCGTACGGCTAATAGTTACTTTCTTTCGTTTAGAAAAATAAAACAGCAAGGATGCTGTAATAAATTTCAAGGAGGAATTTAATATGGGATTAGTAGTACAACATAATATGACAGCGATGAATGCTAATAGACAATTAGGCGTTACATCCAGTGCTCAGGCAAAAGCTACAGAGAAATTATCTTCTGGTTATAGAATTAACCGTGCTGGCGATGATGCAGCAGGTTTAACAATTTCTGAAAAAATGAGAAGCCAAATCAGAGGTCTTGATAAAGCTTCTACAAATGCTCAAGATGGTATTTCTTTAATTCAATCTGCTGAAGGTGCTTTAAATGAAGCTCATTCTATCTTACAAAGAATGAATGAATTAGCAGTACAAGGTGCTAACGATACTAACCAGGAAATTGATAGAGATGCTATTAACAAAGAATTAGCAGCTTTAACAGATGAGTTAGATAGAATTGCACAGACTACACAATTTAATAAACAAGAATTACTAGATGGTACATTTACAGATAAGAAATTACAAGTAGGTGCTAATTCAAATCAAAATATAAAGATTTCTATTAATGCAATGAATGCAGAAGCACTTGGTTTAGGAAAAGAATTTTTATTATCTGCAACGGAATATACTTTAAGTAATTCAAAGATTGGTGGAACTTTACAATATAAGGAATATGTAGATTATACTTATAATGAAGCTAAAACACTTTCATATAATCAAGCACTATGTTTGAGCAATGGATTAGAGGCAATATCTAAAGTATATGCAGATATTACTGATCTTGATTCAATAAATAGTGACAAATATCAAATTCTATATAATAGTGCTACTGGTTCTGTTGCGTATCAGGTAGTAAGTACTGGTGAAGCTATATTTGAGGATAAAGTTTCAACTGTATCAGCTGTAATAGCTAATGTTCTAAGTTTTGAGAAAAAGAATTTTAGTACAATGGTAACAAGCCAAAAGATGTTTACAGCTGAATTCGATGTAACTACGTGGGATGTAACAAAAGTAGAAATAGCAAAGTCAACTAAAAAAGGATATGGCGCTAGGGTAGATGATTATGCAACAGCGAATAAGACAATAAATAAGGTTCAAAAAGCGATCAACATAGTTTCTGAGCAACGTTCTGCTTTAGGTGCATTACAGAACAGATTAGAGCATACAGTAGCTAACTTGGATACTGTTTCAGAGAACACATCTGCTGCAGAATCACGTATTAGAGATACAGATATGGCAAAAATGATGGTTGAGTATAGCAAGAACAGTATATTAACACAAGCTGGACAGTCTATGTTAGCACAGGCAAATCAATCTACACAAGGTGTATTATCTTTACTACAATAAAAATTAAATTAAATATAGAAGGCTGGCATTTTTGTCAACCTTCTATATTTTTATTAGATAAAATATAGGAGAAAAAAAATGTTAATAGAGATTTGCAAAAAGGCACATGAAACAAAATGTGAAACTTTAGTGCAAGATTTGTATCAAGAACTAAATAAATTACAGGAAATAACAAATAATATAATACGAGGGAATTTAAAGGATAGTGAAAAGAGTGAGTGGTTAGAAATAATAAATGATTATATAAATGGAATACAAAGAAGAGATAAAGTATTGCTTTTAGATTGTTTAGAGTATGCTTTGATACCATATTTACAAAAGATAGGATTATTAGAAGAGATGGAGAAATAAATAATGGCAGATAATAATGTTATATATAATAAAAATATGGAAGTATTAAAAAAAAGATATGAAGGAGTAGCATATATAATAGAAAATAAACAATATATAAAAGATGAAATAGAGATAAATTTTGAAAATGCAAAAGATGGAACAAAAATAATATCAATAAATAGAGAGAATAAAATTTTATATTTAAATGGAAAATATGCTCCTCGAAAATTTATAGAACAAGAAATAGAAAATTTAGGCAAAATTAATTATATGGCATCTATATTTATTGTAGGATTAGGGAATGGTCTATTTATAAAAGAACTTCTTAAAAAGACAGAGAAGACAGTAAATATAGTAGTTTATGAACCATCAGTATCCTTGTTTTTAAAGGTTTTAGAAGAAATTGATATAACCGAATTATTTGAAAATAGACCAATTGGTTTTATTATAGATGGAATAAATGAAGAAGAAGCAGAAGGTATTATTAATCAAAATATTAATTTTAATAATTTAATATTTTTAAAAAAGTATATTCAACCAAATTATGACGAAATTTATTCTAAAAAAACAGTAGAATTTTTAAAAAAGATAGGTAAAAAAATAAATGATATAATAATACTAGAAAATACTATAATTTGTTTTTCAGGTTCTTTTGTAAAAAATATTTTAAATAATATACAATATCTTTGTGATAATTATCAGGCAAGACAACTATTTGATGTATTACCAAGAAATATTCCTGGTATTTTAGTTTCAGCTGGACCATCATTGAATAAAAATATTAAAGAATTAAAGAATGCGAAAAATAAAGCCTTTATTATAGCTGTTGATACGGCAGTAAAGCCTTTATTAAAAGCTGGAATTGAACCAGATATTATGATTATGGTGGATGGAGAAAAACCTAAAGAATTATTTGAAATGGAAGGAATAGAAAAGATACCATTAGTAATGTCTGTGACCGCTTCAAGTGAAGTAGCAAATTATCATACAGGAAAAAAATTCTTTTTTGGAGAAGGGGAAGGGTATGTTAATGGAATATTTAAACAGCTAGGAAAAAGTTTATATGGATTAGAAACGGGTGGATCAGTAGCAACAAATGCGATGTCATTACTTGTTAAATTGGGTTATTCTACTATTATTTTAGTAGGTCAGGATTTAGCATTAACAGATAATAAGACACATGCAGATGGTACATTTAAAGATAAAATGGATACAATAGACACAAGTAAAGCAATAATGGTAGATGGGTATTATGGAGAAAAAGTTCCGACTAGACCAGATTTAAAACATTACTTAGAATGGTTTAATGAGTATATTAAAAGGATAAAAGACAAAATAGATATAACAGTAATAGATGCTACAGAGGGAGGAGCGAGAATAGAAAATACAGATATATTACCATTAAAAGAATGTATAAAAAAGTATTGTATAGAAGAAGTAAATATCAAAGAACAGATCGAGCAATTACAACCAATGTTTCAAGGAGAGGATAGAAATAAAGTTGTAGAATATTTACATAATACAGGTTCTAATTTAGAGGAAATTAAAAAGAATGCAGAAAAAGGAATAAAGCTTTATTCTGCCTTAGAAAAGTTAGGGGAAAAGGATTGCACGAATAAACAAAAATATGACAAAATTTTGAAAAAGATTAAAAAATTGACAGATAATATAGAACATAATGTAACGTGGAAATTAATTTATAGTAGTATGGCTCCTATAAATTATATAATTAGAAAAGAAATGTTTTATGAAGAAGATACTTTTAAAGAAGAAGTGAAAGTAATTAGTAAAAATGGTATAGCTATGATGTATAATATAATAAAATGTATTAATATAATTTTACCTGTAGTAGAAGAAACCGTTGGTAAAGTTAATTAAAATAAATAATGAAAAGGAGTCATACCATGGATAATAATTTAAATGCAGAACAAATAGAAGCATTAGAGGTATATATAGAATATAATAAAAAATTGATGAATAGTATTAACATGTTATTATCAGAATTGCGTGAACAAAGAAAAGATGATACGGATGAATTTCAGAAAAAGATTATAGAAGGCTTAAATTGGGAAATACAAATTTTAAATGGAACATTATCTTTGATAAATCAAAAAGAAGAAAGAATTAATAAAAATGAAGTAAATCAGCAAGTATTAAAATTAGGAGAAGCACTAAAAACAGGAGAAGATAAAAAGATCGCTGATAGTTTTGAAAAGGATATTTTGCCAGAATTTACAAAGGTAGAAGAAATAATACAAGTGGTATTGAATGAGCAAAAGGGAGAAGCATAAATTATTAAAAAGAGATTTTTTAAGTAGTGATAAGATTTGAAATTTCAAAAGAAATTTTTGATAATACTTATTATATTTTTAGTATTTTAGAAAAGTTCCATCATGTTTTTTAAATCATGAGTTTGGAACTTTTTTATTATTTAAAGGAAAAATCAGCAAAAGAAATATTTATCTATTTAAACTCATAACAATATAGATAAAAAGTTAAAAGATGAGTTGATTTAAAAATTATGGGAAATTATCTTTAAACTGGGAATATATATAAAAAATAAAAAGAGATTAATGAATATAAGAAAAAAGCCGATATATAAAATAGCATTTATATTTCATGGAGGAAAAAATATGCATAACAAATATAAGAAATTTAATTCTACTACAATTCTTAATGAAAGTGTACTCTATAGAGAGGTCATATTATCTTGCATAAATTCCAGATATGAAAATAATAGAATAGAATAAACTGCATGATATATTAAAGATTTAATATAAATTGCGGTTATTTTTTGTGTATAAATTTGCACAGGAGGACAAAAATGAAAGCATTAGTTACAGGAGCAGATGGATTTATTGGAAGTCATTTAGTAGAACATTTGATAGATAAGGGATTAGAAGTAAAAGCTTTTACGTATTATAATTCCTTTAATACTTGGGGCTGGATTGATTCTTTTCCTAAAGAAAAACAAAAACAAATAGAAATCTTTTCTGGAGATATCAGAGATCCTAATGGAGTAAGACAAGCGATGAAAGGAATCGATGTGGTATTTCATTTGGCAGCTTTAATCGCTATTCCATTTAGTTATCATTCTCCAGATTCCTATGTAGATACCAATATAAAGGGAACGTTAAATGTATTACAAGCTGCTAGAGATTTAGGAACGAGAGTATTAGTGACATCTACATCAGAAGTATATGGCACAGCACAATATGTTCCTATTGATGAAAAACATCCTTTTCAAGGACAATCACCTTATTCTGCTACCAAAATAGGAGCGGATAGATTAGCAGAGAGTTTTTATCGGAGTTTTGAATTACCAGTTACGATTGTTCGACCATTTAATACCTATGGACCAAGACAATCTGCGCGTGCAGTTATCCCCACAATTATCACACAACTTTTAAATGGATATCAGGAAATTAAATTAGGTTCTCTCACCCCAACAAGAGATTTTAATTATGTAAAAGATACGGTAAATGGTTTTTATGAAATTTTTAAATCAGATAAAACGATAGGAGAAGAAATCAACATTGCAACGCAAAAAGAAATTTCTATTGGAGAATTGGCAAAAGAAATCATAGAACAGATTAATCCTAATACTAAGATAATCTGCGAAGAAGAGCGCTTGAGACCAGAAAAGAGTGAAGTAAATCGTTTGTTAGGCTGTAATAAAAAAATATTAGAGATGACAGATTGGACACCTAAGTATTCTTTACAACAAGGGATTCAAGAAACAATCACATGGATAAAAGAAAATTTAAAGTCATATAAGGCGGATATTTATAATTTATAAGTAAAAAAATATCGAAAGCATAAGGATAAGGAGGCACACGATGGATAAAGTAATTCCACTATCAGTCCCTAATTTTGAGGGAAATGAAAAGTTATATGTAGATAAAGCATTAGAAGAGGGCTGGGTTTCTACAGGTGGCGCTTATATTAATCAATTAGAAGAAAGTATAGCTCAATTTTTAAAAGTGCCTTCTGCTGTGGCATGTCAAAGTGGAACAGCAGGTTTACATTTAGCTATGATAGAAGCAGGGGTACAGCCTAATGACTATGTAATAGTGCCTACTTTGACTTTTATAGCAGCAGTAAATCCTGTACATTATCAGTTTGCAGAGCCGATTTTTATGGATTGTGATGATAGTTTATGTTTAGATGCTAAAAAGCTCAAAATTTTTTGTGAGCAAGAATGTTATATAAAAGAAGAAAATCTGATTTATAGAAAAACAGAAAGAATAATAAAAGCTGTTGTAGTAGTACATGTTTTTGGAAATATGGCAGATATGGAAGCGATTATGGAGATTGCAAAAAAATACAAATTAAAAGTAATAGAAGACGCTACAGAAGCTTTAGGAACAGTATATACAACAGGAGAATATAAGGGAAAATATGCAGGAACAATAGGAGATTTTGGAGTATTTTCTTTTAATGGAAATAAAATAATTACTACAGGGGGAGGAGGAATGATCATAGCCTCTTCTGAGAGGAATTTAAAGCATATAAAATATTTATCTACACAGGCAAAGGACGATACTCTATATTATGTGCATAATGAAATCGGCTATAATTATAGAATGACAAATTTACAGGCAGCTCTAGGAGTAGCACAGATGGAAGAACTGCCAGAATTTATTAGAAGAAAAAATCAAAATTTTGAATTATATAAAAAATACTTAGAAAAATGTAAGCTGGTACATCTTTTGCCGTTTAGAAAAGAAATACTTTCCAATAAATGGTTTTATTCTTTAGTGATAGAAAAGGAGATTGTTCAAAAATCACTGGAGTATTTTATCACAAAGTTAAAAGAAAAAGGAATTATGACACGTCCTATTTGGGGATTAATCCATGAGCAATTACCATATAAAAATTGCATTGCATATCAGATAGAACAGGCATTATTTTATAAACAGAGGATATTAAATATTCCATGTAGTACCAATATTACAGAAGAAGAGATCTCATATGTTTCAGAAAATATAAAAAATCTTTGTGAGGGGGCAGAAAATGACTAAAGAAGAATTAAATCAATATATAATTATGGAAACAGAAACAGTCGTAGATGCCTTACAGAAAATAGATAAAAATGCAAAGGGAATTGTATTTGTATTGAATGAAAAAGAACAAGTAGTGGGAACTTTAACAGATGGCGATATAAGAAGATGGTTAATAAAGACAGCAGATTTACATGGAATGATACAGGGCATTATGAATCGGAATCCAAAGATATTATATAAAAAAAATAGAGAAGAAGCAGAAAAATATTTAGAAAAATATACTATTACAGCTCTACCTATTGTAGATTCACAAGAAAAAATAATAGATATCATATTTAAAAGTTTAGGAACTGCAAAAGAAGATAAGATAGATAGAGTGACTCTTACAGATGTGCCAGTAGTCATTATGGCAGGGGGAAAAGGAACAAGACTTTATCCTTACACCAAGATATTGCCAAAGCCGTTAATTCCCATTGGTGATATTCCTATTATGGAACGAATTATAAATCGTTTTAATGAATATGGCGTGCATAATTTTTATGTCACATTAAATTATAGAAAGAGTATGATAAAGTCTTATTTTTCTGAAATTAATGGAGGATATTCTATTCATTATGTAGAAGAAAATCAACCATTAGGGACAGGCGGAAGTCTGCGGTTAATAAAAGAAAGTTTTGACCAGCCGATGATAGTTACAAATTGTGATATTTTAATAGATGGTGATTATGCAGATATCTATAAATATCATATTTCCGCTCAAAATGATATGACAATAGTATCTGCCTTAAAAAATATTGTAGTGCCTTATGGAGTGATTCAGTCCAAAGAAAATGGAACAATAATTTCTATGGAAGAAAAACCCAAATTATCTTATTTTGTAAATACTGGAATGTATATTATTAATCCAGAAGTTATTCATAAAATTCCAGAAAATACATTTTATCATATGACAGATTTAGCCGCGCAATTATTGAAAGAGAATAAAAAAGTGGGAATGTATCCTATCAGTGAAGATTCTTTTTTAGACATGGGAGAATTTGAGGAAATGCGCCGTATGGAAAAGAAATTAAATTTACAGGCGGAGTAAAAGGGGATAAAGATGAAATACTTAGCGATAATACCTGCAAGAAGTGGATCAAAAGGATTAAAAGATAAAAATATAAAACTATTAAATGGAAAACCTTTAATCGCTTATACGATAGAGGCAGCATTGACAACAAAAATATTTGAAGAGGTAATGGTTTCCACAGATTCTTCCCATTACGCAGAACTATCTCGTCAATATGGAGCAAGTGTTCCATTTTTAAGAAAAGAAGAATTAGCAGGAGATAATACATCTTCTTGGGATGTAGTAAAACAAGTCTTAGAAGATTATAAAAAAATGGGAATCGTTTTTGATAAATGTGTTTTACTACAGCCTACTTCACCTTTGAGAACAAAAGATGATATTATAAATGCGATCACTTTATATCAAGAAAAAAATGCAGAAACCGTAGTGAGTGTATGTGAAACAGAACATCCAGCGCAATGGTGTTTTACATTAGAAGATGGAAATAGCATGATTCATTTTTCCAAATCTCCCTATAGAAATATGAGAAGACAAGAATTTCCAAAAACATATCATGAAAATGGTGCTATCTATATAGTAGATGCAAAAAAAATCATGGAAAAGGATTATGATATTTATCAAAATAAGTGTTTTGCATATATCATGAGCAGAAAAGCATCTATGGATATTGATAATCAAGAAGATTTTGATAGAGCAGAATATTACTTGAAATAAGAAGATTTTGTGCAAAATGTATACTTTTTTTGCATAAAAGATAACTAAGGATTTTAGGAATGATATTTATGAATTTTATTGTTATTATGTATGGAAGATACATAAAATTTTAGGAACTATTAACAATATATACTATTATATAAAAAAGTATAATTAAGGAGAAAAAATGAATAAATCATTTGATACTACATGGGAAGATATACATAAAACGCAAGAATGGGGAAAGTATCCATCAGAGGACATTATTCGATTTATAGCTAGAAATTATTATAAAAAAGAGAGAAGCAATATAAAAATTTTAGATTTTGGATGTGGAGCAGGGGCAAACACATGGTATTTAGCGAGAGAAGGATTTGATACCTTTGCTTTTGATGGTTCTGATTCTGCTATAAGCAAAGCGAAATCATATTTAAAAAAAGATAATTTGGAAGCACATTTTGAAGTAGCAGATGCATTAGATATTTCCTATCCAAATGAATTTTTTGATTGTGTTATAGATTCTGCTGTGGTTTATGCGAATACAATCAAAAATATAACAGAGATGTATAAGAAAATTTATGATCTATTAGTTTTGGGAGGAAAATTATTTAGTACGGGACTATTTACACCAAATACAACAGGATATGGAACAGGGATTTCTTTAGAAAAGAATACATTTAAAGATTTAACAGAAGGAGCTTTATCTGGAAGAGGAACAGTTCACTTCTTTGAAAAAGAAGAAGTATCAAAATTGTTAAATGCAGCAGGATTTCATCATATTAATATTGATATGGTAAGAAGAACAGATAAAGGGAATATTGTGGAATATTGGATGGCAAGTGCAGAAAAATAATAAATACTTGATAGATGGAGAGAATGGAGAATGGAACTTGGTAGTGAATATAACTTAGATCTGAATCGGTTAGAATATACACAGGATAATGTATATACCTATTTAGTAGAAAAAAAATCTATTTTTATGGATAGCGGCAGAGGGGCATTACAATTATTATTAAAAAGTTTACCAAAGGGTAAAGTATTAATGCCAAATTATATCTGTGATTCGGTCATAGATTGTTTTGAAAAAGATTATGAAATAAAATCTTATCAAATAAATACAGATTTCACCATAGATATAAAAGATATAGAAGAAAAACTATCAAGTGAGATAAAGATATTATATATTGTACAATATTTTGGAAGTTTAATGGATAGTGGCAGAAGAGATAAAATTTTAGAATGGAAAAGAAAATATAATTTTATTATTATTGAAGATACCACACATAGTATATTTTCTAAGAGCTGTATGATAGGGGATTATTGTATTTGCAGTTTGAGAAAATGGTTTCCTATTCCAGATGGAGGAGTTCTATATGGTGAGCCTCATCATATGGATAAATTGATACAAAAAAAGGTAAAAGACAGAAAAAATATTGAAAAAGTCAATGCGATGTTTTTAAAGACACTTTATTTGCAGGGAAAATTAGAATGTAATGAACTATATAGAAAAATATTTGTAGAAGAAGAAAATAGATTGGATATGCAAACAGAACTATGGGGAATGTCTTCTTTCTCTAGATGGTTGCTTTCTTTTTTCTCTATATCACAAATACAGGAAATAAGAAAAAAGAATGTCAGATATTTATATAGCAGGTTGCAACAGTTATATTATGCATTTTCATTTAAAGAAGAAGAAACTCCTTTCACTTTGCCTATCTATAGGAAAGATAGAGATAATTTTAGAAGATATTTGATAGAACATAATATATTTTGTGCTGTTCATTGGCCTATTTTAAATAAAACATCAATTTTTGATAAACATAGCGAAGAAATAAGTGCCCATATCTTATCCTTACCGATTGATCAAAGGTATGGAACAGAAGAAATGGACTATATGATAAAAGTTATCAAAAATTATACAGAGATATAAAATAGAGATAGGAGAAAAGAGAAAAAATGATAATCATTACAACGGAGGAAGAAAAACAATGGAATGATATTGTGAAGAGCTTTTCTAATTGGGATATCTATTATTTATGCCAATATAGCAAGTCTTTAGAACTTCATGGAGATGGACAGGCATATTTAATTTATTTTGAAAAGGATAAGAAGCGTATATGCTATATAGTGATACAAAAAGATATCTCTAAATTTAAGTATCTAACAGAATGTATTGAGGCAGATACATGGTTTGATTGGGAAACTCCTTATGGATATGGAGGACCTTTAGAAGAAGGAGGAATAGATAGAGAGTTCTTAGAAATTTTTATGGAAGAACTCACAAAATATGGAAAAGAGAACCATATCATCTCTCAATTTTTGAGATTTCATCCATTACTTGAAAATTATAAACATTGGGAAGAAGTCTTTGAAGTAAGACATTTAAAGAAGACTATTTTTATGGATACAACAGATGAAGAAGCTATCATGAGAAATATGGATACAAAAAATCGAAATATGATTCGGAAAGCAATAAAAAATGAAATTACGATTCAGATAGAAGAAGACCAACATATAGAAGAATTTATTTCTATCTATGAAAAGACCATGAAGAAAAATAATGCAGATAATTATTATTACTTTTCTAAAGAGTATTTTCAGTATATTTTTTCTGCTATGAGAGAACAGACAAAATTATTTTGTGCCTATTATCAAGGAAAAATCATTAGCGCGGCTATTTTTTTCTATAACAAAAATTATATGCATTATCATTTATCTGGAGCATTAGAGGAATATAAAACACTTGCTTCTATGAATTTACTGTTATATCAGGCGGCAGTATGGGCAAATCATCAAGGGATTCAGAAGCTGCATCTTGGCGGCGGTGTAGGAAGTGAAGATAGTCTATTTCATTTTAAAAAGCAGTTTCATAAAAATGGAAAGATTGATTTTTGTATCGGAAAAAATATATTTGATATAGAAAAATATAATTCTTTATTAGAAATAAGAAAAAATAGAGAGAATGACTTTAGAGTGGACAATTCCTTTATGATTCAATATAGATATGAATAGATGGAGGCAAAAAAGTGGAACAGAAAAGAGTTTTTATTATAGCAGAAGCAGGGGATAATCACAATGGAAGTTATGAAAATGCACTGAAATTAGTGGATAAAGCGGTAGAAGCGGGAGCAGATTGTGTGAAGTTTCAAACCTTTATCACAGAAAATGTGATTTCCAAATTTGCAGAAAAAGCGGAGTATCAAAAAGAAAATACTAACGCAGAGGAAACACAGTTTGAAATGGTAAAAAAGTTAGAATTATCTTTTGATGAGTTTAGAAAAATAAAAGAATATTGTGATGAAAAAAAGATACTTTTTTTATCCACCCCTTTTGACTTAGACAGCATAGATTTTCTACAGAGTATAGATACCCCATTTTGGAAAATCCCATCAGGAGAGATAACAAATTTGCCATATTTAATAAAGATAGCAAAAACAGGAAAAGACATTATAATGTCTACGGGCATGTGCCAAATGGAGGAAATAAAAGAGGCATTAGAGATATTAAAAGAAAATGGTGCGGGAAAAGTCACTTTGCTTCATTGTAATACAGAATATCCTACTCCTTTTTGTGATGTAAATTTGAATGCGATGAAAACGATAAAAGAGGAATGTCATGTACAAGTGGGATATTCCGATCATACCATAGGAATAGAAGTACCTATTGCCGCTGTCGCAATGGGAGCATGTGTGATAGAAAAACATTTTACATTAGATAAAAATATGGAAGGTCCAGACCATAAAGCAAGTTTAGAGCCAGAAGAATTAAAAGAAATGGTAACAGGTATCAGAAATATAGAAAAAGCGATGGGAAATGGAAAAAAATGCCCTAGCGAATCAGAACAAAAAAATATTATAATAGCAAGGAAGAGTATCGTGGCAAATTGCAATATAAAAAAAGGAGAGATATTAACAGAAGATAAGTTATATATAAAAAGACCGGGAAATGGCATCAGTCCGATGAAATGGTATGAAGTGATTGGAAAAGAAGCGGTAAAAGATTTTAAGAAAGATGAGTTAATCGTATTATGAAAACAGTATGTGTGGTGACGGCGACAAGAGCAGAATATGGACTATTAAAAAATATAATAAAGTTAATAGAAAAAGATGAAGAATTAAAATTAGTATTAGTGGCGACAGGAACACATTTATCCAAAGACTTCGGATATACTGTGACAGAGATTAGAGAGGATAAATTGCCTATTTCTGCAGAGATAGATATTTTAGTAGAAGAAGATGAAGGAATATCTGCTTCTAAGACGATGGCACAAGCTTTTTATAAGTTCTCTGATTTTTTCAAAAGCTGTAAACCGGATATGTTAGTAGTATTAGGAGATAGATATGAACTGCTGCCGATCTGTGCTTGTGCTATGAATGAACAAATACCTATTTCTCATATATCAGGAGGCGAGATTACAGAAGGTGTGATTGATGATACGATTCGACATTGTATCACAAAAATGAGTTATTTACATTTTGTGAGTTGTGAAGTATATCGAAAACGAGTGATTCAATTAGGAGAAGAACCGAGTAGAGTGTTTAATTTTGGAGATGTGGGAGTAGAAAATATCTGCAATATGAAACTGATGAGTAAATCAGAGTTGGAGCAGGAGATAGGATTTTGTCTGGATAATCCCTATGGAGTGGTTACTTTTCATCCTGTTACATTAGAAAAAGCGAGCGCTTTAAAACAATTAGAGGAGTTATTAAATGCATTAAAAGCGACAGAAGATATGAATTTTATTATTACAAAGTCAAATGCAGATACAGAAGGAAAAGAAATTAATGATAGGATAGACGAGTTTGTAGAGGAAAATAAAAATTGTAAATCATATTATTCCTTAGGGTTACTGCGATATTTATCGGCTGTTCAATATTCTGAATTTGTAATAGGAAATTCTTCTAGTGGAATTGTGGAAGTGCCAGCATTTGGGATTCCTACTATTAATATCGGAGATAGGCAAAAAGGGCGATTACAGGCTAATAGTATTTTAAATTGTGAACCTGAGAAAGAAGCCATTATTAGACAGATAAAAATGGCAAGAAGAGAAGAATTTAAAAATAATATTAACATAGATCAGAATCCATATAAAGGAAAAGATACATCAAAATTAATCATCGAAACGATAAAAAGATTTTTATACATAGAAGGAATAGAATTAAAAAAGCAGTTTTATGATGTGGAATAAAAAAAGGTAATAGGTCAGTTTTTTATTCTATGGTTATCATAAAAATTTCTTTTCAAAAAGTAGAATAGCCAACTAACTAGCAAAGGAATTATCTATTTTAAAAGAAGTCCTTTAGAAGATGACGTCACTTAATAAATGTTCAGTAACGAACGGCGAATTTAGTATTACTACGTCTGGAACAGAGTAAAAGCGTAGCTTCACACCTCTTTTCTACAGAGTGAACCTTTGATTTTGAGGTAGGTTGAATTGTAACAAAAAAATATTAGAAATAGAATTATTTACTTTTTATGAAAAAGGGATTATAATAGGTGTAAGAAATTTAGTTATAACAATTTTAAATATCGGTATAAAGAAAGGGAATATAGATATCTATGTATATTGAATACCAGAAAAAGTTGATAAATGCTATGATTAATACAAAATTATTGAATTACAAAGATTCTATTGTAACAAAAGATTATGAAATTTTAATAGAAACTCTAGTTTCGGTATTTCAGAAAGCAAAAATAAATCATAAACAAATATTTTTTATTGGAAATGGTGGAAGTGCGGGAATTGCAGAACATATGACAACAGATTTCATGAAAAATGGTAGGATTCATGCTAGAAGTATGTTTAGCAGTACTGTTCTTACATGTCTTGGAAATGATTATAGATACGAAGAAATATTTTCTAAACAATTAGAACTATTAGCTGAAAAAGAGGATATATTAGTGGCAATAAGTAGTTCGGGAAATTCGGCTAATATTATAAATGCGATTAAAACTATGAAAAAAAAGAATGGAATTATTATCACATTTACTGGATTTAGAGATGATAATAGTGTAAAGCAGTTAGGAGATTATAACATATATGTACCAATAGAAGAATATGGTATTGTAGAAACAACACATCAGGCAATTTTACAGCATATAATTGATGAATTAAAGAATTAAATAATAAGTATAATGATTGATTTAGACTAAAATAATATAAATAATTTCTATTGAAAAGTGAAGGAAAGAAAAATATGAATATAAGTTTATATGAGAACGTTTTAATGCAGTTAGAGAGAGAAAAATCAGAAGATATTTCTCTAAGCAGCTATGAAAATATAAAAGAACTGTTAGCTGAAGCTATAATTAATTTAGAAAATAAAAATTATTTTTTAGCATTAAAAATATTAATAAAAATATATGAAATACAAAAGTTTAACTGTATTCTTAATTTTATATATAAATCCTATGTATGTCCAAATGAAGAATACTATTTGGAAAATTTAGAAAAAAATCTTGTATTATTTGAAGATTATAAATATTATTATGGAAACGATATAACAATATCTACACAGGATAAATTTACGTTTGATATTATTTGGATAAATAAACAATATTTAGTTCTGTTTGATGGAAACAAATTTATTCAAGAAGATTTTTATAATCGAAATATTTCTATATTAGAAGATGATGTAATACTTGGTATTAATATATTAAGTTATAATGAAATAATAAAATATGATAAAGAGATATTAATTACACCAAGAGGTGGATTTAATGGAATGAAACAGCCTATATATTTATATTATGATAAGGAATATTTTGAAGTTTTACTAAGAATAATAGATTTTTCAGAAATATTAACGAAAAAAAGATTTATTATTTTATGTGAAAGAAAAAATTTGGAAGAGTTTTTTTTAGATTTTCAAGCAATAATGCCAACTAGAATAGATATAAGGATAAAAGAAGTATTAATTGATATTATAAATAAAAGACAGATAAAACTAGAAAATGCAATAAAAGAGAACGAAAACTATAATAGAAATTATAATTTAATTATTGATAATATAAAGAATAAAAAACCAAGAATATTGTTTATAACATCTTTATTTACTACTGCATTACAATATCATGCTAAAAATATGGAAAAGGCAGCAAAAAAGATGGGATATAAAACAGATATATTGATAGAAAAATCAGAATTTCATAGAGTATTTAAGGTCAATACTATAATAAAAATAAATGAATTTAAACCAGATATTATATTTCTTTTAGATCATTTTCGATTTGAAAATGATATTTACAATAAAGGTATAATAGTTATATCCTGGATACAGGATCCATTACCTAATATTATGGATAAACAAACTCCATTGAAATTAACAAACAGAGATTTTATTTTAAATCATTATATATCATGGGACAAGTTTTTTGAAATTGGATATGATAAAGCTCATATAATTGAAGGACCAGTACCAGCCAATCAAGATATATATAAAGAATATAATTTAACAGAAGAAGAAAAGAAAGAATATTCTTGTGATATATGTATACTTTGTCATACACAATCATTAAAACATTATATTAATAATGAGGTTAGTTATATAGAAGAAATAGAAGATAAATTAAAAGAAATATTTTATTCTTATTGGAAATTAGTATATAATGATGATAATATGATATTTTATCACTTACAAGAATATAAAGATTTTATAAGATATTCATTAAGTACATTTTATTCTATAAAAATAAGTGACAAGGCTATAGATTATTATGCAGAACGCATGTATTATGAGTTAAATAGTGTAGTATTTAGACATTGTTTAGTAGATTGGTTAATAGAGGCTGGATATACGAATATAAAGCTATGGGGAAATGGATGGACAGAAGAAGAAAAATATCGACCATATGCTATGGGAGCAGCAGAAAATGGAGAGAAATTATCTAAGATATATCAGTGTTCTAAAATTGTTTTAGGAAATAATATTATGACAACAGGAGCAGCAAGAGCGTGGGAAAGCATGTTAAGTGGAGCATTTTTCTTATGTAATTGGATACCACCTGATGCCGATGCAGTGGATATTAGAAAGATATTAGAGCCAGAAGACTTTGTTATGTTTAATGGAAAAGAAGATCTATTACAAAAAGTTAATTATTATTTAACAAATGAAGAAGAACGACAAAAGATGATAAAAAGAGGAAAAAAAGCAGCATTAGAAAAGATGACTTTTGATGCTACTTTTGAAAGAATGATGAAAGTGATAAGGGAACGATTATAGTATTTAACAGTACGAAAGGAATGAATAGAAAAATGGCAGATAATATACGAATAGATTCTCATAAATTAATTTATCATCCAGATGTAGTAAGCAGATGGTTAAAAGGAGAAAATATTTATCCAATAGAGGTAGAAGTCAGTTTATCCAACGCTTGTAATCATCGCTGCATTTTTTGCGCTGTTGACTATACAGGATACGATTCTATTTTAATGAATAAAAATATATTATTAAAGAATTTAAATGAGATGTATCCGAAAGGTTTAAAAAGTGTGATTTATGCAGGTGAAGGAGAACCTTTATTACATAAAGATGCATCAGAAATTATAAATAAAACAAAAGAAATAGGTATAGATGTTGCATTATCAACAAATGGAGTTCTATTGACGCCAGAAATATCAAGAAACTGCTTAAAATCTTTAACATGGATTCGTTTTAGTACAGCGGGAATATTAGAAGATACTTATGAAAAGGTGCAAGGTGCAAAAAAAGGAGATTTACAGAAGGTATTAAATAATATGCAAGAAGCTGTTAAGGTAAAAAAAGATCAGAAGTTGAAAACTACTATAGGAGTACAATTATTACTTTTACCTGACAATAAAGATGAAATTGTTCAGATGGGAAAAGAATTAAAAAAGATAGGTGTAGATTATTTTACAATAAAACCTTTTTCACAACATCCTAAAAGCCAAAAGATTATAAAAGTTGATTATTCTCAATTAATGGGTTTAGAAAAAGAGATAAAAGAATTAGAAACAGAAGAATTTAAAATATATTTCCGAACACATGCGATGGAAGAATTATCATATAAGAAGTGTTATAGTAAATGTCTGGCATTACCTTTCATGGTACATATTGATACGAAAGGAGATATATGGCCTTGTGTTGCGTATGTAGGAAGAGAAGGATTTAGTTATGGAAATATATATGAAAAAAGTTTCATTGAAATTTGGGAAGGAGAACAGAGAAAAAAGGTTAATGAAGTATTTTCTAAATTAGATATAGAGAAAAATTGTAGAGAAATATGCAGAATGAATGAAATGAATAAATACTTAGATGAATTAGTTCATCCCGGTGAACATGTAAATTTTATATAAAAGTAAATTTTTTCAAAGGAGAAATTTAAAATGGATATTAAAGCTACGCCATATAGTAATCTCAAAATTTTTGCACATGCAGAAGTATTAAATGAGCTAGAAAAAGGAATAAGGAAAGCACCTATTTATATAAGAATTAAACCTACAAATTATTGTAATCATAAGTGTTATTATTGTAGCTATGCAGATTCAGAATTGGGATTAAGAGATTCTGTAAATAAGCAAGATCAAATACCATGGGAAAAAATGCAGGAAATTATTTCCGACATGCAGGAAATAGGGGTAAAGGCAGTGACTTTTAGCGGTGGAGGAGAACCATTAGTATATCCCCATATTGTAGAAGCTATGAAAAGAATTTTAGACGCTAAGATAGATTTATCTATAATAACAAACGGACAGTTGCTGAATGGAGATAGAGCAGAGATATTAGCTAAGGCGAAATGGGTGAGAATTTCTTTTGATGCTGCTAATGCGGAAACATATGCTAAAGTGAGAAAGTTAAATTTAAAGGCATTTGATGAAGTATGTGAAAACATCAAAAAATTTTCTTCTATAAAAGATAAAAATTGTGAACTAGGAGTAAACTTTGTGATTAATCATGAAAATGAAAAGCAAGTATATGATATGGCTAAAATGACAAAGAATTTAGGGGTTAATCATATTAAATATACAGCACGTATTACAAAGAATTTATTTGAGTATCATGAGCCATTTAAAAATAGTGTAATAGAACAAATTCATAAGGCACAGAGAGAATTAGAAGATGCTAATTTTAAAGTAATCAATAAATATGAAGGTGATTTTGAATCTGCCATGGTCTTTCATAGATGTTACGAACATTGTTATATTAATCAAATATTTACAGTAATAGCTGCAGATTCTAAAGTGTATTTTTGTCATGATAAAGCATATGTAAGTGATGGTGTGGTGGGGGATTTATCAAATCAAAGTTTTAAGGAATTATGGTTTTCGGATGAAGTAGTAAAGCGATATAAGGAATTTAATCCTCAAAAAGAATGTAATCATCATTGTGTATATGATGATAGAAATGAATTATTAAATACGTTTTATAGCTTAGACAGAAATCATATTAATTTTATTTAGGAGAACTAAGTATGAATCAATTAGAAGAAATTGCAAAAGATATAAGAAAGACAATATTTAAGATAGCCTATCATGCTGGTGGAGGACATATGGCGTCAGCATTTTCTATGACAGATATTGTAGTAACTCTATATTTTGGAAATATATTAAAGTACGATGCTAAAAACCCAGAGTGGGAGGAAAGAGATAGATTTATTTTAAGTAAAGGACATGCTTGTTATGCATTATATGCAGTACTTGCAAAAACAGGATATTTTGAAGAAACAGAAATTTTGAATATTTGTAAACCAGGTTCTGTTTTTGGAGGACATCCTAAGATGCATGATATACCTGGAGTAGAAGCTTCAACAGGAGCATTAGGACATGGATTGTCATTTAGTATAGGAATGGCCTTAGCTCATAAGTTAGATCAAAAGAAAAATCATTTTTATGTTATGCTCGGAGATGGAGAATGTCAGGAGGGTTCTATATGGGAAGGAGCATTATCTGCTCCAACATTAGAATTAGATAATTTAACTGTCATTATAGATCATAATAAGTTACAAGCGATGGATAAATTAGAGAATATTGTTCATATGAAACCATTTGTAGAAAAATGGAAAGCTTTTGGATGGAATGTAATAGAAATTAATGGGCATGATTTTAAAGAAATAGAAGCTGCTTTGAGAGAGAGAAAGGAAAAAGTTCCAACGGTAATTGTTGCAAACACAATAAAAGGAAAGGGTATCTCTTTTATGGAAGAAGTGCCCATTTGGCACTATCGTATGCCAAATGAAGAAGAATTATCTATAGTAATGAAAGAACTTGGAATTACTAGAGAGGAGCTAAATATAAAATGAGGACAGCATATTTAAATACACTTTATGAGTTAGCAAAAACAGATAAAAGAGTATATGCTTTGATATCAGATAATGGAGCGATTGTTTATGATAAATATAGAAGAGATTTATCTTCACAATATTTGAATTTAGGAATATCAGAAGAAAATATGCTAGGAGTAGCTGCCGGAATGGCGAATTGTGGAAAGATACCATTTGCTTATACAATAGGAGCATTTTTAGCATATCGTGCTTTAGAATTTATTAGAAATGATATTTGTTTACAAAATACAAATGTAAAGATTATTGGAACAGGAGCTGGAATGGTTTATAGTATGTTAGGACCTACACATCATAGTACAGAAGATCTAGGGTGTATTCGTTCTTTACCAAATTTAGTAATATTATCTCCTGCTAGTCCATTAGAAGTTACTAAAGCAACAAAAGCTGCATATTTATATTCAGGACCTGTGTATATTCGATTAGGTACAAATAAGGAGCAGGAAATTTATAAAGAAGACTATGATTTTGAAATTGGAAAAGGTGTACAGTTATGTGAGGGAGAAGATATTACAATCATTGGAACAGGTAATATCTTAGTAGATGTCATAAAAGCAAAGGAATTATTAGAAGAAGAGGGAATTTCTGTAAGAGTAGTGAATATCCATACCATTAAACCACTTGATGTAGGGCTTATAGAAAAGGCTATAAAAGAAACAAAAGCAATTATTACGATAGAGGATCATGATATAATTGGAGGATTAGGAAGTGCTGTATCAGAGGTAATAGCAGAAAGTGGTATAGGGATAAAATTTAGACGATTAGGGTTAAATAATATATTTGCAAAAGGATATGGAACATATACACAAATGAAAGAAAATAATGGATTGGGAATAGAAACAATCTGCAATACAGTGAAAGAACTTATAAATTAGAATAGATTTTATGTAAAGGAGAAAATGAAGATAAATGGGATATATTGATTTTGTTTCTAGTTTGCATAAACAAACAAAAAGAGATTATATAGGAAGAGTAATAAAGGATAATAAAGCAGAATGTGCGAAAATTGCAAAAGAGTATGGATATGATTATTGGGATGGAGATAGAAAGTATGGATATGGCGGATATCAATATGATGGACGCTGGAAAGCCGTTGCAGAAGAGATAGTAAAACATTATCATTTGAAATCAGGTCAGCATGTATTAGATGTAGGATGTGGAAAAGCGTATTTATTATATGAATTAACGCAAGTAGTACCAGGACTAAAAGTAACAGGAATTGATAAATCAAAATATGCGTTAGAACATGCAAAAGAAGAAGTGAAAGAATATTTAGAATTGGGAGAAGCACAAAAATTACCTTATAAAGATAATAGCTTTGATTTGGTTATTTCTTTGACTACACTACATAATTTAAAAGTATATGATCTAAAAAAAGCTGTTCAGGAAATAGAGAGGGTTAGTAAAGGGAATAGTTATATTATGGTAGAATCATTCCGAAATGATGAAGAAGAAGTTAATATGCTCTATTGGCAGCTCACTTGTGCTAGTTATTATTCTGTGGAAGAGTGGGAATGGTTATATAGAGAATGGGGGTATACTGGAGATTATAGTTTTATATTTTTTGAGTGATGGAATAATATGAGTTGGAGGCTAATATGAGTAAATTTGTGACAAAAGAAGAGTATATAATTCTTAAGGAGAAATTGAAAAAAGAACAAAAAAAAGTAGTATTATGTCATGGGGTTTTTGATTTAATACATCCGGGTCATATTATACACTTTCAGGAAGCAAAATCTTTAGGTGATATACTTGTTGTTTCTATTACATCACAAGAATATGTCAGAAAAGGTCCTGACAGACCATATTTTAATAACGAGATGAGAATAAAGTTTTTAACAGCTATAGAATATATTGACTATGTTATGGTGTCAGAATCATATACAGTAAAAGATATTATTGAAGTTGTTGAACCAAATTTATATGTAAAAGGAAAAGAGTATGAAAAGGCAGAGGAAGATATTACAGGGAAAATAACAGAAGAGATAGAGCTGGTAAAGAAGCATGGAGGAGATGTTCATTATACATCAGGTGCTGTATTTAGTTCTACAAAATTGATCAATAATGCTTTTAATACTATAACAGATGAAGTAAGAGAATATATTATTAATTTAAAAAAACAATATTCATTTCAAGATATTCAGAATTGTATTGATAGAATACAAGATTTGAAAGTGTTAGTTGTAGGAGATGTTATTATAGATGAATATGTATATTGTCAAATTCAAGGATTAATGTCGAAAGATACAGGATATTCTTCAAAATTTCAGAGATCAGAACAATATTTAGGTGGAAGTTTGGCGGTTGCAAGGCATATATCCTCATTTACAGAAAATGTAACTCTTATGTCAATTATAGGAAATGAAAAAGAAATCCATAGTAGACTATTAAATGAATTGAGTCAAAAAATTCGTATGGATTTAGAATATGATGAAACTAGAGAAACTATTATAAAGAAAAGATTTATAGTAGAAAATATAAAAAGAAAAGAATTAGATAAGATTTTTGTAATTAATAATATACCACAACATGTTATGATAGAAGGAGAAGCAAAAGAAAATTTCAAGGATAAGTTAAAAGATAAAATAGAAAGTTTTGATATAGTAGTATTATGTGATTTTGGACATGGATTGATAGATAACGAAACTATGGAAATAATAGAGAAAAATGCAAAGTTTTTAGCTATTAATTGTCAGACAAATTCTTCTAACTTAGGAATGAATTTAATTACAAAATATAATAAAGCAGATGTATTTGCTTTAGATCAAAAGGAGTTAAATTTAGCATTTTCTGATAACAATTCTTCAGAAGAGAAATTATTATTAAAATTATCAAAGCATTTAAAGGGAGAAGGCTGGCTGACAAAAGGAGCTAGAGGAGCAGAAGGAATATCAGAAGGTGAATTTTATAACTGTCCAGCTTTAACTTTACAAGTAGTTGATACAATAGGAGCAGGAGATGCCTTTTTTTCATTAGCTAGTATTGCTAAAAAAGCAGGGGCAACTATAGAATTATCTACTTTTTTAGGAAATGTAGCAGGTGCATTAGCAGCAAATATAGTTGGAAATAAAGAGGAAGTTGAAAAAGTTAATGTTATGAAATATATTAGTACACTTATGAATATTTAGGAGGAATATAAATGATTTCAGTAGTAACAGGTGGGTGCGGTTTTATAGGTTCTCATATTGTTGATAAATTATTAGAAGAAGGACATGAAGTAAGAGTAATTGATAACTTATCTACAGGAAGATTAGCTAATTTAGAACATCAAAAAGACAATAGAAATTTAACAATATTTCAAGAGGATATTAGAAATAAAAAAAATATTGAATCAATATTTGAAAACGTGGATTATATTTTTCATATGGCTGCATTAGCAGATATTGTTCCATCTATACAGAAACCAGAAGATTATTATACATCTAATGTATTAGGAACATTTAATGTGTTAGAATGTGCTAGATTTCATAATATAAAAAAATTGGTATATGCGGCATCATCTTCTTGTTATGGAATACCAAGAGTTTATCCAACAAAAGAAGATGCAGAAATAAAACCACAATATCCATATGCTTTAACTAAGAGGTTAGGAGAAGAAGCAGTTCTTCATTGGGGACAAGTATATGGATTACCAGTCATTACTCTTCGCTTATTTAATGTATATGGTACGCGATCTCGTACTTCTGGAACATATGGAGCAGTATTTGGAGTATTTTTAGCGCAAAAATTAGCTGGAAAACCATTTACAGTAGTGGGAACAGGAGAACAGACAAGAGATTTTACCTATGTGACAGATATAGCAGATGCTTTTTATACTGCTGCGAAATCTGATATTGTAAATGAAACATTTAATGTGGGAAGCGGTGGAACATATTCTATAAATTATTTATGTGAGTTATTAGGAGGAGATATTATTCATATTCCAAAACGTCCGGGAGAACCAGACTGTACATTTGCAGATATAACTAAAATAGAACAAACTTTAGGATGGAAAGCAAAAGTAACATTAGAAGAAGGCGTAAAAAGGATATTGGATAATATAGATTATTGGAGAGAAGCCCCTATATGGACACCAGAAAATATAGGAGAGGCTACAAAAGATTGGTTTAAATATCTTGGGAAATAATATGATATATTAGATAATAATAAAATTAAAAGTATAATATTTTTGCTTTAATTAAATATTATAGAAGAATCTATACATAATATAATTTTATAATATATTGTAGATGAAATAAAAGAAATAAACAAAAAAGATAATAAAATATAAAATGGCAACGAGTAGTATAAAAATTTTATAGTTTTATTTTATAGAGGAAAATAATATGGACAAATATAAAAATGATTATTTAACTTTTTATGGGGAAAATAATATTTCTCCTGTAAGACAAGATATTAATAATTTTGAACAGCATTGTTTAAGAAGAAAGAATTTATATAGACAGTTAGGAATACCAGTCTTGGCATTAAGAAATAGTGAGGTATTAGAAGTTGGAGCAGGAAGCGGATACAATACACTTACATATTTTTTTTTAGGGGGAGGGGTAAAAAACGTAGATATTGTAGAACCTAATCCTACTGGAAGAATTGAGATAAATAGATTATTTGAGAAATATAAAATAACTAAAGATAAATATAATTGTATTTCTTCTACTATAGAAGAATTTGCAACAAATAAAACTTATGATTTTGTAATTGCTGAGGGTTTCATTCCAGGATTATCTAATCCTAAAGAAATATTAGGAATATTAGAAAAATATACACATAAGGATTCTATAATTATTATAACTTGTGTTGATGAGATAGGATTATATGTGGAAAGGATGAAACGTTTAGTTGCACAATATATAACAAAAGATATAAAAGAGTTAAAATTAAAAGTAGAAAAATTATTAGTGATCTTTAAACCTCAACTAGAAAAGTTAGGAGCTTCTAGGAAACCAGAAGATTGGATTTTAGATCAATTGTTTAATCCTAGTTTATTAGTAAGAAATGATTTTACAATGAAAGATGAATTGAATTTTATTATGATAAATTTGAAGTATTAGGAGCATCTCAAAATATATTTGTTGATAATTCTTGGTATAAAGATTTACAATATGATTATAAAAAGGCATATATAAATCAATATGAACGAAAAAAATCCATTTTTTTATTTGCTGGGGAATATGAAGAAAATTATTTGCAATTAGATGAAATTAATAAATTAAAAAAACAAATTAATAGAATTCATGAGATTTCTAGAGAGATAGAAATTGATAAAAAATGGAATTTGATACAAAGTTTAATAGTAGAAATTGAATATTTAAATAAAATATCTTCATCATTTAGACTAAAAGAATATAATAATGAGATAATAGATATTTTTAATTGTTTAGAAAATGATAGGATAGATTTTTCAAAATATAATAGATTTTTTAATGATTTTGGTAAATCTCAACAATATATTAGCTTTGTTAGATTTTAGCTATCTTATTTATTATACTTAGTTCTTATTAAATAATTATAGATGCTTCTTTAAATATTATTATAGAAATATAAAAAGATATAAAACAAGATGATGATAGCTATCATCAAAAAAGTTGTCTTTTTATATATTATAAGAAAGATATTTATAAAATAAGAATTTGAATAGCATGAAATATTATTTAAAATAGATAAATTTTGTGCAAGATGTATATTTTTTATCTTGGAGGTAAACATTGTGGATAATAATAAAGAAAAAGATTTATGGAATTTAGTAAATAAACTGACTATATCAAATATAGAAGCACAAGAGAAAAAGAAAGAATTTAATTTGGGATTACATTGCTCAGCAAGTTTACAATTTGATATAAAACATTTAATGATAAACTTATCTAGGTATAAATTTATTAGTAAACTATTTAGATTTGAAGAGAATTATTCTATTTTAGAGTTAGGATGTTCTGAAGGTATTGGTTCCTTCTTTTTTACACAATCTAAAAGCTGTAGACTTTATAAGGGGATTGATTCAGATGAAAAGGCAATTAACTGGGCAAAAAATAATTTGTTAAATGAAAATGTAGAATTTATAGAAGATAATTTTTTAAATCATAGTTATGGAAAATTTGATGTAGTTATAAGTATAGATGTAATAGAGCATATTAATAAAGAAATTGAAGATCAATATTTGGATACTATTTATAATAATTTAGATAATAATGGAACAGCTATAATTGGTACACCTAATATAATGATGAACCCATATGCTTCTGAGGCAAGTAAAATAGCCCATATTAATCTATTTTCTCAAGAAAGATTATATAAACTTTGTAAAAGTAAATTTAATAATGTATTTATTTTTAATATGAATGATGAAATTATACATACTGGTATGGATCAAATGTCTTGTTATATATTTGCTATTTGTACTAATAAAAAATAGTATTTTTATTTAATGCAATGTTTTACAATATTTATAAACTACAGTTTTGTTACTACTGGATTAATCTTTTTAATATAAATAGTAGTATTTAATTTTATCAAATTTTTGCATTATGTATAAAAATCTTTGTTTAGCTAAGCAAATTGAAATTAAAATGTATAAGAAAATATGATTTGTAACATAAAGAAAATAAATAATATAGAAAAAAACAAAAAATATTTAATTTATAAATAAGATGAGGATAATATATGCAAATATTAGTCATTGGAGCTTCAGGACTCTTAGGTAGCAATATTTATAAATATTTTATATTAAATAATGAAAAAGTAATAGGTACATACTGTTATCATACTTTAGATACCAAGATGATAAAATATAATATTAATTATGATGATATTGAAAAAATAGATGGGTTATTTAGTGAAAAATTAGAAAATAAACATGCGATCATTTGTGCAGGAGAAACTAAAATAGATATATGTAAAGAAAAAATAGATATGGTATATGACACAAATGTATCTTCTACAATATCATTAATAAAAAAGTTAGAATCATTAAATTATCATATAATTTTTTGTTCTTCAGATAGTATATATGATGGAATTAAAGGAAATTATATTGAAACTGATATTCCAAAGCCAATAAATGAGTATGGAAAAATGAAAATGGCAGTAGAAGAATATATTTTAAAAGAATGTAAAAATACATGTATAATAAGAATAAGTAAAATTATTGGGTGTGTATATTCTGAAAAAGATATGTTTATAGAATGGAGAAATAAAGCACTTCAAAAAGAAGAAATTAATTGTATAAAAGGTAATTATTTGACTCCAGTTTATATTGAAGATGTGATAAAATGTATAGAAATTATTATAAATAGATCATTATTAGGAATTTATAATATTTGTGGTAATGAAAAATATTTACGAATAGAATTATGTAAATTATTTTTAAATAAATTAGGACTTCATACAAAAGTTACAGAAAAAGAATTAGAGGATTTTAATTTTAATGACAAAAGACCATTAGATACTTCTATGTGTAATAAAAAATTTGTTAGAGATACTGGTTATAAATTTAAAAATTTTAAACAAATATTATTAAATTATCAAAAATTATTTTAGAGAAATAATAAAATCTACCATTTTTATTAGAAAAGTAATAATATGAGATTTAATTCAAAACTATATATTGCTATAAGAACTATTTCCTTTGGAAAAAACATAGATTTTATTAGGAATATAATTTTTTAGCAATTTATAGTTTTTTTGAAGATATCTAAAAATTTTTTAATATATTTTTAGTAGATAAAAAATATTATAGATTTTATTGTTTGTGTAATAAAGTAAGTTTATGGCAAGTAATTTTATGATATAAAAATAAGTGCGAAAAGCATTTGTTCCAAAATTGCTACAGGAAGAAGTAGAAAAAGTAATATAAAAGGAGAATGACTTTTTGAAGACAACGCGAGATAACAGAAGACATACTACTGAGTTCAGGCTAGGTTGTGGTTATTATTTCTTTAGATGCAGAATATAGAAAAGAACAAAACTTATATTTATTGGAAAAAAACATTCACATTTAAGTATTCCCATATTGTCAAGTTTAGAAAGAGAAAAAACAGAAATACTAAGCTTAAGATAAAATGAATGAAAAAGTACACTTTTAGATACAAAAGAGAATTTGTGATATATTATGAAAAATCTAAAAAAATCATGTACTTTTTTAAAGAAATATGATATAATTAAAAAAAGATATATATGCAAAAAAGTGTAATTTTTTATACAGAAGGAGTATATTATATGAATAAAGAATATGATTTATGGAATGAATATGGTATGACACAAAGAGAAAATAATATAAAATTAGGTTTATATACTTCATATCAATGGAAAAATTCAAGAAGACATTTGCTATTTACCATAGCAAGATATAAGTTTGCTATGAAAATGATAGGTAATATATATGAAAAAGATGAAAAAAGTATATTAGATATTGGATGTAACGATGGATTTGGAACATATTTTATATCAGAATATGCTAAAAAAGTAATTGGTGTTGATTTTGATAGAGATGCTATTGATTTTGCTATAGCTAATTCAGAAAGTAATGTTATTGAGTATAAATGTGAAGATTTTTTAAACAAAAAATATGGAGATTTTGATGGGGTTATATCTTTTGACGTAATAGAACATATTTATCCTGAACATGTATGTGACTATATGAAAACAGTATTGGAAAATTTGAAATATACAGGAACATTTGTTATTGGAACACCAAGTTTAGAATCACAGTTATATTCAAAAGAAAATGTGAAAGGAGCTCATGTAAATGTCTATAAGGGTGAAGATTTTTATAAAATGTTAAAACAATATTTTTATAATGTATATTTATTTACTCAAAACGATGAAGTTATTCATACAGGACATTTACAAATGGCAAATTATTTAATTGCAGTATGTTCGCATAAAAGAGAAATTAATAAATAAAGAAATTTGATAAGTAACTTTTTTCTGTTTTTTTTGTAATTATAATAGACATTTGGGGAAGAGGTCTATTCGATGCATAAGCTAGCGAACACCAAACGCTTGCTTATGCTGGTCAATAAATAGATACTGTTCTAATCGATTTTTCCTTTGTGAAGAATATTATAGTCTTTTTCAAGAATGAGATTTCTTTGTATCTTTTAATTTAGGATTTGTTTTGTATTCTTCATGAAATATCTACACTCATTTACAGAAAGTTCTATCTCCTAACAGGCATTCTTTGCTTAAATTTTTTATTGTATATTTTTTTTCTAAATATAAATTTACAATCTTCTTTTTTAATTCTAGTGTATAAATCTTGATTTTTGGCATATGTAACTTCTTTCTTTTCTTTCATTTAGTATATCATTTATTTCCTGTTTAGTGTTACAACTTTATTATATCATATCGAAATAAATATTTGGATAGTTTGGAAATAAAGATAATAAAGACAGGTTAACCTTAAACTAATATAACCGAAAGATTTTCCAATTTCATTTGTACTAAAACCTGACATAGTATTAAGATAATCTAAATGGTTTAATATACCAATTTTGAAAGCTTCCTATTCAATAGAAACTGCTTTGTATTTACTCATTTATAGATAAACAAAATAAAAAAATAGACTATTCAAAAAAATAAAAAAGGATTATAATGTGTTAAAAAGAAGGGGGAAGGAAATAAAACAATAAAAAATGGAGGATTCTTATGAAAAGAAAAATATTCTATAAAGTTATAGTAATAACAGGATGTCTAGCACTAAGTTTAACTGCCTGCGGAAAAAAGCAAAATCCAGAAACAGATACTACTCAAATAACTAGCACAACATCACAAGAGAGTACAGAACAGACTTCTGATACTAATAGTTCCAACACAACTGCTATTTCCAAAGAAGAAATGCAAAAAATAGCAGAAAATTATGTAAAACTATTATCAGAACAATCTTTTGATAAATTGAGCAGTGATTTTATTTATGATACTAAGATGCAAGAAGTAATTGATGATGGGAGTCTGATAACCTCTATGGAACAAATCATCACAACCTTAGGAGCATTAAAAAATCAGCAGACACCAGAAATAATAGAACAAAAGCCATACACCACGGTGAGTATTCCCTGCAATTTCGAGGCACAGAATGTGAATATAAATATTGTATTTACAGAAGACGGAAAGATCACAGGAATTAATGTGTCAAATTATACAGGAGAAGAAGAGAAAAATATTCCAGAGGGAATTATAGAAGAAGAAATGGCATTAGATATCGGAAATGGAATGAGTTTGCCGGGAACATTTACAAAACCAGAACAGGAAGGAAAATATCCTGTTGTGATTTTCGTGCATGGCTCAGGACCAAATGACAGAGATGAAACGATAGGAGCGAATAAACCATTTCAAGATATCGCATGGGAATTAGCAAAACAAGGGATAGCTTCTTATCGTTATGATAAGAGAACAAAAGTATATCCAGAAAGCTTTGTCGGAGATAAAGAGGCTACTGTATACGAAGAAACAGTGGAAGATGCTGTAACTGCGATTGCGATGATAAAAACATTAGAAAATATTGATGCTGATAGAGTCTATGTATTAGGACATAGTCTAGGAGGGGAATTGCTTCCTCAAGTAGCAGAGAACACCACTGAAACAGTGGCTGGTTATATTTTTCTAGCTGCTCCTACTAGAAAATTTACTGATATCATGAAAGAACAATATGAATTTTTATTCGGCTTAATAGAAAATCCAAGTGAAGAGCAAAAAGAAGAAATGAAAAAAACATATGAGGAATTGGAGAAATTTGATAGCTTGGATTCAACAGAAGAAGATACTCAAATATTTAACACTTATGTTGCATATTGGAAAGATATCAATAATTATCAGCCATTAGTCGCAGCCGAGAAGATAGAAGTTCCTTGTCTAGTTTTACAAGGAGAAGAAGATTATCAGGTCACAATGGAAGATTTTACAAATTGGAAAAATAAATTTGGAGAAAAAGAGAATTGGACATTTCACTCTTATCCGGGATTGACACATATTTTCATGCAAGGAGAGAGAAAAAATGCAGGAGCAGAATATTATACAAAACAAAGTATAGATAAACAAGTAATACAAGATATTGTGAATTTTATAAAACAATAAGATTTTTTATATTTCAAAAATAATTTCATTCATTAAAAAATTCGATCAAAATGATTCCGAAACTTTTATTAAGTTATGTATGATACTATAAATAAATGATTCGGAATCATTTTATTTTATCTAAAAATAATAATAGAAATATCATACAAAAAATATTTTATATCAGCATTTTCTATTATTTTACAGTACAAAAATAATCCATAAAATTGGTATATATATACTATTCTATATGATATATATGGATATAATTGGAAAAAAATGAAATAAATGTGACATAAATATGTATAAAAATAGAAAATCACAAAATAGCATTGTATTTCTTGAGTTAGAATGGTAAGATACCAATGGAAAGTACTAACGATAAAAGACGAATCATAAAATAACTTTGTGATAAATAAAAAAATCATAGAAAAGTAACAAACGAGCAATAAGAAGGGAGGCAAGGGCTACAAGATAAGATACGATAAAAGTAAATTTTCCAATGATAAAAAACTTTTAGACTAACTATATTTTTAAGTAGCAAAATGAATGAAAGCATATCAATTACTAGCAGAAAAAGAAACACCTAATATTTTAGAGCAAAATATCCATTCTTTAAGAGATATTTATCAATGCTATACAAAACGAGATATTATAGAAATTTTGAAAATGCACGGGATAAAGGGATATTCCGGTTATACAAAATCAGATTTAGTAATTTATGCAGTAAAGAATCTTTTAAAACCAGAAATAATAGAAAGATTTTTTATTTGTTTACGAGATGATGAAATAGAGGCATTTCAAGATGTTATAAAAGCCAAGGGAATTTATAAAATAGATGATGTAGCATTATATGGAAGAATATTAGATGCTGGATATTGTGGATTTTATGGATTGGAATTTATTGATATTCCAGAGGATGTGATAGAAGCTTATAAACAATTAGATAGAAAAGCATTTCATAAAAAAAGACAATATAGAAGTTTTTTAATTGACTGCTTTCAAATAGCAGGAGTTTTATATGGGGTAGCTCCATTGTTTATTATATCTAAAATATTCCATCAAAAATTTGGAATTGAATTAACAGAGGAGCAGATTATAGAGGAAATGAAAGAAGTTCCAGAATTTCTCTATGATTTTGTTATTTCTAAAAATTTATGTATTCATAGCTCTTTATTAGAAGGAGAAGTATATAAGTATTTGCAGTTATATCAAGGAAATCGAGGGTTTTATATTCCATCTGTAGAAGAGATAGAAACTTATGTAAAATATGGATATTTCGTTGATAGTGAAGCATTAAAAGAATTTACTCTCTATATGAAAACAGAGATGAAAGGATTTGAAGGAATAGCAGAAATGGCTGTTGCATTAATTCAGCAGGCGATTGGTTTTGGATGTCAGACAGAAGATGTGTATGATATTTTAAAACAACATGGAGTAGAAATTATAAATGAGAAACAGAGAAGAAGAGTAACCAAATTAATCAAAAATCTATGTGAAGATACAAGATTAATTATAAATCGAGGACATAAACAGAAAGAATTAAAAGGGCTTAGAAGAAGAGAAGCTAATATTGTTGAATTTAAAAAGATAAAGGAGAGGAAAATATATCCAAATGATCTTTGTCCATGTGGCAGTGGAAGAAAATTTAAGGACTGTTGTGGAAGAAAAAGAAAAAGTTAAATGATGAAATACCTGCGCACAGAGAGGTTTTAGATGCGCAGGTGTTTTTAGGTTTATTATTTGTGTGAGTGCTTTGTTTCAGTATTTATGTTATTTGTTAAGGATATGTATGATTTTTTATAGTTGAAGCAGGGTTTCCGCACAGGGAAGCACCTATTCCAACGAAGCCGCGCTCTCGCTCCGTTCCAGACGTAGTGGTACTAAATTCGCAAATCCCACTTCTTGTGGGTTTGCTCATTAAGTACCAACGTCTTCCAAGGGGCTTCTTTTGGAATAGGTGCTTCCCTGCGCTAGTTTGCTGATTATTCTATTATAGAAGTAAGAAGTATTTTCGATGAACAAATAGATGATAAGTTTATTTATTATTTTGAATGAATATGAAAGAACATGATCTATAAAAATAAAAAGAAAGGTCAGATTATGAATTAGAAATTGTGAAAATGTAAAGTAATTGAAATTTTTATAGTGATATCTATGTAAGTAGATATATTTATTTAGGAATATAAGCTCTTTGTCATTTTTGGTAAGTTCATGTTATGAATATAGATGTTGTGAACTACTCATTATCTAAAGTCAATGAGCTTTCTGTTTCTTAAACTTTATACTATCTCTACAGTATTAATATAGGCTATTTATGCCCTACAATGGTTTATAATATACCAATTTTTTATTTTTAATAGGATAAAAAGAGAAAATCCCCAAAACTCTATATTACTGTTAAAATTTTACAATGATAGAGTATGAACATCGATAAAATTAAAGCTTAGAACTATGATAGATATAAAAGGTAGAATAGCCAGAAACTAGCACGGGGAAGAAAGGAATTCCAAAAGAAGCCCCTTGGAAGACGTTGGTACTTAATAAGCAGCCCTGACAAGGGGTGCGAATTTAGTACCATTACGTCTGGAACGGAGCGAGAGCGCGGTTTCGTTGGAATCTTTTCTTCCCCGTGCGAAACGAATTCATTTCTGATGTATTATTAAAAAAAAGGTTGCAAAATTAGACTGATGGTATATAATAGGAGTAATTACTATTTTTACATTTACTCAAATATTTGTTATTTTGTTATAAGAAAGAATAAAAAAGATCGACGAAAAAGAAAAAAATTTTAAAGATAAAATAGGAGAAAAACAAATGAAAAATACAAAATCTTATATAGCGGATTTACATGTTCATTCTAGATATTCTAGAGCTACGAGCAAGGATTGTTCTCCAGAAACATTAGAGTTATGGGCGAGAAGAAAGGGAATTGATATTGTGGGAACAGGGGATTTCACACATCCTGCTTGGAGAGAGGAACTGAAGGAAAAATTGATTCCTGCTGAAAATGGTCTTTATGTTTTAAAAGAGGAATGTCGAATAAAAGATGGTATTACAGATGATAATAGGAAACCCAGATTTGTGGTATCAGGAGAAATTAGCTCTATTTATAAAAAAGGAGATAGAGTGAGAAAGATACATAATGTAATTTTGCTACCTAGTTTAGAAGATGCAGAAAATTTATCACATAAATTAGAAACGATTGGAAATATACATTCAGATGGAAGACCTATTTTAGGATTAGATAGCAGAGATCTTTTGGAAATTACATTAGAGATCTGTAAAGATGCTATTTTTGTACCAGCACATATCTGGACACCTCATTTCTCTTTATTTGGTGCATTTTCTGGATTTGATAGAATAGAGGACTGTTTTGAAGATTTAACACCTTATATTCATGCATTAGAAACAGGATTATCTTCTGATCCAGCGATGAATTGGAGATTATCCGCATTAGATCGCTATCAATTAATATCTAATTCAGACGCTCATTCTCCATCAAAATTGGGAAGAGAAGCTAATTTGTTGGAGATAGAGTTATCTTATCAGGGATTGGAAGGTGCGATTCAGAGAGGTGAGGGATTTTGTGGGACGATTGAATTTTTTCCAGAAGAAGGAAAATATTTTTTAGATGGACATAGGAAATGTAATCTTTCTTTGACACCAGCGGAAACAAAAAAATATAATGGCATCTGTCCTGTTTGTGGAAGGAAGATTACAATAGGAGTGCTTCATCGAGTGGAAGAATTAGCGGATAGAGAAGAAGGATTTATCCTGCCCACGGCGAAAGGATTTGAAAGTTTAGTACCTCTTCCAGAGGTGATAGCTTCTGCGATGGGATGTGCAGTGACAAGCAGTAAAGTGAATCTACAATATGAAAAGATGTTAAAGGAGTTAGGAGCGGAATTTTCTATTTTAAGGGAAATACCTTTAGAAGATATCAGACATTGCGCAGGGAACTTTTTAGAAGAAGGAATTCACCGACTGCGCACAGGACAAGTGGAGAGGACAGCAGGGTATGATGGGGAATATGGGGTGATACAGGTATTAAAAAAAGAAGAAACAAATAATATATATGGACAGGTGAGTTTATTTGACAGTATGATATTTTCCTCTGAAACAGCAGTGACAGAAGAGAAGGAAGAACAACAGAAAATAGATATATTAAAAGAAGAGGAAAAGAAGAATCTGAAAGAAGAAACGAAAGAAGCGTTAAATGAAGAACAGATGGCAGCGGTTTGTGCGAAGGAAGAGGTGATAAGTGTAATTGCCGGACCGGGGACGGGAAAAACCAAGACACTGATTGAAAGAATTGTATATTTGATATCAGAGTGTCAGGTGAATCCAGCACAGATTAGGGCGGTTACTTTTACAAATAAAGCAGCACAGGAAATGAGAGAGCGTTTAGAAAAGCGATTGAGTGGAAAGAAAGCAATAGAAGGGATCGAAATAGGGACATTTCATGGAATCTGTTATCAGATGCTTTTGAAGAGTGAAAAAGAGTGGATAGTGATAGAAGATTATCAGGCGAATCAGGTGATAAAAGAAATCACACAGCGAAAAAAATTGAAGATTTCTACAAAGAATTTATTACAAGAAATTTCCCGATATAAGAATAGAATCCCTTTATCGCATCATTGGAAAAATGGCGAATGGGAAGAAATTATAGAAGAATATCAAAAGGAGTTGGATAGATTATCTTTTGTAGATTTTGATGATTTATTGAGATTGGCATTAGAGATGAAACAGGAAGAATTGTCAGAAGATGAAGGAAAATATCTCTTTGTAGATGAATTTCAGGATATGAATGAAATACAATACGAATTGGTGAAAAAATGGAAGGAAAGAGGAAAGGGATTATTTGTTATCGGCGATCCAGATCAAGCAATTTATGGTTTCCGAGGTTCTAATGCGAAATATTTTTTGCAGTTGAAGAAAGACTTTGAAGACGTGAGAGAGATTAGATTAGTAAAAAATTATAGATCTACAAAAGAGATTATCGATTGTGCCCTTTGTGCCATAAAAAAAGAGAATCAGGATATTTTGATTCCATTTTTTAAGGAAGAAAGAGGAGAAGAAGTTACTTTAGTGACAACAGAAAGTGAATTATCAGAGGGAATTTATATTGCAAAGCAGATCAATGCGATGACAGGTGGTATGGATATGTTAGATATCCACAGTAGCATAGCAAAACAGGATAGAATCAGAGGCTTTGATGAAATCGCTGTTTTATATCGCACACATCAGCAGGCGAAGACATTAGAAATGTGTTTAAGAAAAGAGAGTATTCCTTGTAAAATAGTGGGCAGAGATGATTTTTTAGATGATGAAACAGTACAAGAAGCGATTTCTTTTTTCCGATTTCTGTTAGAACCGAGAGATTTGATTTCTCTCAGAATTTATTTGCAAGGGATAGAAGGATATACAGAAGATGTGATAGAGCAGTGTTTCGAGTGGATCAAAGAAAAGAGAAATGAGGAATGGACGGAGGAGATATTAGAAGAATGGGAAAGAGAATTAGGGATAAGAAATGAGTGGATAGGAACGATACGATATTTTTATGGTAAAATAAAGAAAGAGAGTCCGCAGGAATTATTGAAAGAGTGGAAAGAAAAAAATGGTCTAGAAGGGGAAAAAGCGTTTGAAAAATTAGAGGGAATGGCAGTTTTTTATAAAGAGATGAAAGCATTTTTAGACAATCTGAGGTTTGGACAAGAAGGGGATTTTGAGAGAAGCACAGAAAAAATGTATCGCTCCTCGGCAGTATCTTTAATAACATTACATGCTGCAAAAGGATTGGAATTTCCGGTCGTATTTTTATGTGGAATCAAGAAAGGGACACTTCCATTAGAAATGGTGAATCGAGGAGTGGATATAGAAGAAGAAAGAAGGCTATTTTATGTGGGGATCACAAGAGCGAAAGAAGAGCTTATTTTATTGACTTCAAAAGAAAGATCTGTATTTTTAGAGGATTTAAAAGAGGAAAATTTTCATAAAGAAAAAGGAAAAAAGAAAAAGAAAAAAGAAGAAACACAAGGAGTTCAAATGAGTTTATTTGATCTTTTATAAAACAGAAATATAGTATCTTACAAAACTGTAAGGATATAATTTAAAATGTAAGCCCGATAAATGGAAAGTTTTGCTGTATTTGCTATAATAGAGGTATCAAATAAAGGAGGTAATTTTTATGAATACTTATTTTATAGCGATTAAGTCAGCACTTATTTTATTTCCATTTATTGCAGTGCTTATCACTTTTCCATATATGGTATTTCAATATAGAAAATATGGTTCTATTCCATGGTTTCGATCGGTTGTTTTATATTCTTTTGTATTATATGTACTTTGTATGTATCTTTTGGTTATCTTGCCTCTGCCTTCTAAAGAAGAAGCTTTAAATGCTACAGGACCTATGACACAGCTTCTTCCATTTCAATTTGTGAGGGATTTTTTTAAAGAAACAGTATTTGTGATAGATCAACCAGAAACATGGTTATCAGCAATGAAACAAAATTGTTTTTTACAAGTGGTTTGCAATATTTTGTTATTTGTACCATTTGGAATCTATATGAGATATTATTTTCGATGTAATTGGAAAAAAGTTTTCCTTTTTAGTTTTCTATTGAGTTTATTTTTTGAATTGACGCAGTTAAGCGGATTATATGGGATTTATAAAAGACCATATCGTTTATTTGATGTAGATGATTTATTTTTAAATACCAGCGGTGGCATGATAGGATTTTTTGTAGAACCAGTATTAGGATATTTATTGCCGAGCAAAAAAGCGTTAGATGAAATAGCATATAAAAAAGGGAAGAGAGTTTCTGTTATAAGAAGATTATTAGCTTTTATAATAGATGGAGTTGTGATTGTATTGACAATAGCGTTTGGATCTTTTACAGTAGGAGGAATGTATTTTATTTTGGTTTTATATTTTACGAAGGGATATACTCCGGGAATGTGGATATTGAGGATTCGGGTAGTGGACAAGACAGGAAATGCGCCTTCTTTATGGCAGGCAGTAATCCGAAATGGGATTTTATATTATGGAATATTAATGCCATTTGCTTTAATTGGACTGATTTTATTGGGGAGGCTTTTTTCTAAGAAAGAAAATAAGAATATTTTATTTTATGAGTGGATGAGCAATACAAGGTGTGTGAGTGTAGTTCAGGAGGAATATTGTTATAATACAGCATCTTTATAGGGGATTCTATCTATCGGTTTTATTTTCCGATAGGTAGGATTTTTTATTATAAATAAATTTAGTGAAGGTGGTAAGGGAGAGAGGGAAAATTAGTTAGGAGGACATTTTAGCGGAAGGTTCGCGCAGGCAAGGAATATTCCAACGAAGCCGCGCTTTCGCTCCGTTCCAGACGTAATGGTACTAAATTCGCAGCCCCGCTCCTTGCGGAACTGCTTATTAAGTACCAACGTCTTCCAAGGGGCTTCTTTTGGAATATTTCCTTGCCTTTGCTAGTTTTTTGGCTATTCTAGGATTTTTTAGATTGAAAAGTAGCTACTATAACTTAATAACAATTATGATATTTTATAAATTTGCCCATGTGATAAACTAGCATCGAGAAGAAAGGAATTCCAAAAGAAACCCCTTGGAAGACGTCGGCACTTAATGAGCTGTTTCGCAAGA
>CANRVK010000001.1 GCA_947643285.1 uncultured Eubacteriaceae bacterium | reverse complement strand
ACTAGCGGAGGCAAGCACCTATTCCAAAAGAAGCCCCTTGGAAGACGTTGGTACTTAATGAGCAGTTTCGCAAGAAGCGAAATCGCGAATTTAGTACCGCTACGTCTGGAACGGAGCGAGAGCGCGGCTTCGTTGGAATAGGTGCTTGCCGTAGCGTCCCTCTGTCTTTAAAGTAAACGAAACTGTAATATAATATTTCTAAAATTTATCTGAAAAACTTGACAATACTATAGAAAATATTGTATTATCAGCATAATTGTATAACCTCATGCGCCCTATGGCGTAATTTTTTATAAGTAAAAGGAGTTGATCTTTTGGACCCGAGTGTCGCCGCACAATTTTTGATACTAATTGTTTTGTTAGCATTATCTGCTTTTTTTTCATCTTCTGAAACAGCTTTGAGTACTGTAAATCGTATTCGTGTTCGTACTTTAATCGAAGAAGGAAATAAAAAAGCCATTACCCTAGGCTGGGTAATTGAAAATTCTGGGAAAATGTTGAGTGCTATTTTAATCGGTAATAATGTTGTCAACATTTCCGCATCTTCTATCGCCACTATATTAGCGACAGATTTATTCGACAGTGCTGGTGCTGGAATCGCCACTGGTACTTTAACCCTATTAGTTTTAATTTTTGGTGAAATCACCCCAAAAACTCTCGCTACTATACATGCGGAGAAAATAGCGCTTCAAGTGGCTGGTATTATTAAAACCCTTATGACAGTTTTAACACCTGTGATATTTATTGTGAATAAATTATCTATGGGACTATTAATTTTATTAAGGGTGAATCCAAATGCAAAGGAAAATACTATAACAGAAAGTGAACTGCGCACAATCGTAGATGTCAGTCATGAAGAAGGAGTGATTGAAAGCGAAGAACGCCGAATGATTAATAATGTGTTTGATTTCGGAGATTCCAGAGCAAAAGATGTTATGATACCTCGTATTGATATGACTTTCGCATCGATTGACTGTGCCTATGAAGAGTTAATCGAAATCTTTCGTCAGCACCATTTTACCAGAATACCTGTCTATGAAGAATCCACAGACAATGTAATCGGTATTGTCAATATGAAAGATCTCCTTTTATATCAGCACGATGCCCCCTTCCGGATTCAGGATTATCTGCGTGAACCATATTATACTTATGAATACAAAAAGCTTTCTGAATTAATGGTAGAAATGCGAAAAGCGTCCGTAAATATTGTAATTGTTTTAGATGAATATGGAGTCACTGCTGGATTAATCACCTTAGAAGATTTATTAGAGGAAATCGTTGGAGATATTAAAGATGAATACGATGAAGACGAAGAAGAAGATTTCACTATGCTGACAGAAAATGAGTATCTAGTAGATGGTCAAATCAAATTAGATGATATCAATGAACTGCTAAAAAGTCATATCACCTCAGAGGATTATGATTCTTTGGGAGGTCATATTATGGAAGTTTTAGATAGACTGCCTCAAGTAGGAGATTCTATTACAGAAGGCAATCTCACTTTTATAGTAGAAACATTAGATAAAAATCGTATTGATAAAATTCATATCTATTGTCTTCCAGAAAAAGAAGAACCCGAAAGCATCAGCAGTTAAAAGACTAGACAAACAAATATAACTATCTAAAAGTTAAATCCTAAAAACCTAGATTTCCAAAATTTAGATTTATATTTGAATTTATAAATTTTGTACGAATAACTATCTTTATTTCGTACCGAAAAATATCTAAAAACTAGCCCCTGCGAACATCTATTCCAAAAGAAGCCCCTTGGAAGACGCCGGCACGTTAATAAGCAAACCCGCAAGAAGCGGGATTTGCGAATTTAGTGTCCGTTACGTCTGGAACGGAGCGAAAGCGCGGCTTCGGTGGAATAGATGTTCACAGGGGCGAACCTTTTTCCCTCATTTTCCCCTCATAATTACTGAAGCAATTACTGATCACTAACTTTTTTCTCCCTTTTACCTTCTGTGTTGATGGGAGTTCTATTTCCTAATTTTCGTCAAAATAGCTATATATGTGGGCAGTTATCCAAAGACAGATGACTGCCCGATAAACCGGAATTTGAATGACTGAAGTTAGTTGTTTGCAGTCGGAGAAATAACAGGTTTTCCATCTTTGTCCAACAGCGGTGTCATTCCTCCCCCATATCCAGCTTTACGAAACACATAATTCACACCAGTTTCCGTATCTACCAAAATTTGCACTACATCCAAAGTTCCTTGTGAATAAGCTATCTTAAATCGTTCTTTCTTTTCCATTTTATCTCCTCCATAAATCCTGATTTGTCGATTTGATTTTATCATACCTACTAGCTTTTACACAACACAAGATGTAAATTGGTAAAATTGCCGAAAGTATTATCGGATCACTTTTTCCATTCTCATTCAAATAAATTGATCTTATTTTCAAACAAACTAGAATTTTCTATTTTATTTTCATTTCCCAAAGCACATACTACTTGTTCTTTTAAAATCGCCTCCATAATAGGCGCTAATTCTCGTATTCCCTCTTGTGTCGCATTTAAGATCTGCTGTCTTTCTTCTTGAAGCATTTCCTGTGTAAGTCCTGTCAAATAAGCAAAAAGTGCTTTTGTTCCCTTTGCACTGGCTGTGAGTGGGGTATCTAAATCACTGATTGTTCCAATAATATACTTTGTCATATCTCTTTCGTCCACAGTAAAATTCTTCACATACTCTGTAATACCATTATAGACTTGATTTGTTTTCTCTAAATTCGGATCACGATAAGAAACAAAATAGCTGTCCCCATTTCTGGAAAATCCGCTGCCACAGCCATATGCGCCGCCCTTCACACGCAAATTTATCCACAAATATTCATAATCCATAATAACAGAAAGCACTTTCAGTTTTCCATCATATTCTAAACCTGCTCTTTTATAATTTCCCACTCTTGCGACAAACTGTATCTGTGAGGAAGTCTTCAATCCTTCATTTTTCTTTTCCAGCGGAAGTTTTTCCTTTACTTTTTCTACTTTATCAGAATAGAGTTTCTCAGCTAAATTTTTCAGCCCTTCTTCGATCTGTTCATATCCCTTTTCATCTGCTGTATAACTCAATAATAAATTTTCTTTTCGGAATACAAAATGAATTAATCTTGTTAAATTTTCTACAATTTTTTGTTTTTCCTGTTCAAAATTTTTCTCCAGACTCTCTATAAACTTATAAAATCCCACTCCATTTATCCTATCTCCATAAAATTGAGCAGGAGAAATATAAGATAATGCTCTCATTTTCGCAGTAACATTTCCAGAATAAGAAAGACTCATCTGTAATCTAGATTTTATTTCTGCGATGATCTCATATAGGCGTTTGGTATCTTCTAGTTTAGAGCGGAATAAAATCTCCTCTATCATTTTAAATACGAAATCTTGCTTCTCATAAAGTGCTTTTCCTACCACATTCATGGTAATCTTCACTTTATCCGCATCTTGACAATTCCCATATACAGCGGAACTCACACTGATTCCACCAGTATTTTTATTGATTTCATGGAATAGACTTCCATAACTGTAGTTCTCTGTATCCACAAATCCCAATACATGTTTCAGAAGCCCTATATAAGGAACTAAGTCTAATTCTAATCCTTCTACCTGAAAAACAAAATTAAAATATCCAATACCATTTGTGAACAAATCATGGTGTAATACTTTTATATCCCCTATTTTCTTCTCTTCTATGATAAATTTTTGTGTTTCTTTATCGATATCTTCTCTTTTCAGCATAGGGATACTTTCTAACTCTTCTTTCGTAGAAGGAGTTTCCTGATATTTTGCCAAGCTCTTTGTCTTTTCTACTAAATTGTCTATCTCTTCTTTGGATAAACTAGCTTTATATGCCTTAAGCTTTTCTTCCACAGCTTTTTCTTTTTTTGCGGTCAGCCCTTTTTCTGGTTTTATCATCACCACAGAAGCATGTGTATTTTCTAATAGATATTTTTGAATACATTCCTCAAAATATCTCGTGTTCATTTTCTCTTTCATCAAAGGAAATAATTGATTTAATTCTAATTTCTGAAATGGTTCACTTTCGTCATAAATCCATGTTCCTATCGCTTGGATTCCAAAAATCAGTCCCTTTGGACTCCTTCCAAAATCTGCTTCTCTATAAGAAAATTCCAGATAATTAATCGCTGCTTCTAAAGCATCTTTGTCGATTCCTTCGTTTACTAATTTCTTTAATGTTTCTTCTATAATAGAGAGAAATCTTTCTTTTTCTTCTATATTGGTATTTTTAGCTACAATAGAAAAAATTGTCTGTCTAGTGTCACCTTGAAAACCTCCATATACATCTTTTCCGATTCCTGCATCAATTAATGCCTTTTTTAATGGCGCACCCGGAGCGGAGATCAGCACATACTCCAAAATATTGAATGTTAAGTTGATTTCTTTTTTCAGTATGCTCGATATCACTACATTATAAGATAAAAATGAATTATCCTGTTCATTTTCTCCATCGGAAATGGAATAAGATTTTTCTACTTCCCTTTTCTGTGTAAAAGGTTTTTGTTCAGAAATTTCAGAAGAAACCGATAGAAAATCATAATGGCTTAAATATTCTCTATCCAGCCAGAGCAGCTTTTCTTCCATGTCCATATTTCCGTATAAATAAATATAGCTATTAGAAGGATGATAATATTTTTTATGAAACTCTAAAAACTCCTCGTATTTCAGATCGGGTATAAATTCTGGATCTCCCCCAGATTCATTGGCATAACTCGTATCAGGAAAAAGGGAATTAAAAATTTCCCTATACAACATATCGTCTGCAGAAGAAAATGCTCCTTTCATCTCATTATAAACTACGCCATTATAAATGATATCTTTTTCTGGGTCTTCTAAGCTATAACTCCAGCCCTCTTGTCTGAATATTTCTTCTCTCTCATAAATATTTGGATTTAATACAGCATCCATATACACATCCATCAGATTTTGAAAGTCCTTGTCATTACAGCTCGCTACAGGATACATGGTGTGATCTGGATATGTCATCGCATTTAAAAAAGTGTTTAAAGAACCCTTCACCAATTCCACAAATGGGTCTTTTGCTGGGAATTTTTTAGAACCGCATAAAACAGAATGTTCTAAGATATGCGGCACGCCTGTATCATCTGGTGCTGGTGTGCGAAAGCAGATGTTAAATACCTTATTTTCGTCCTCATTTTCTATTAAAAATAAACGTGCTCCAGACTTTCTATGTTTCATCAAATATCCATAGGAAGCGATATCTGGAAGTTCTCTCGCTTCTATCAATTCATATTCTTTCTGGCACTTTAAAAAATTGTTCTTTTTTCTCTGATTTTCTTCTATCATTTCTATTCTCCATTCCTTTTCATTCAAAATGCTGTCTTCTTTTCGGTTATATTTTTTTATTCTAAATATATCCCTTTTTATTATAATGTCGCTATAAATTTTAAAAATGCTTCTCTTCCTTCTTTTGTATATTTATAAACTCCTGCATGTTCTAATACTTTTGTGAATACCTGTCCGATTTCTTCTTTTATGATTCTGTCCACGTTTTCTTTTGTGATCTCTTTATATTTTGGCAAAAATTCTTCTACCCAATCTGCATGTTTTTCTATTCTTTCCTCTGATCGGATATCCTTTCCTTCCACTAAATAATCCGCTAATAATTCCATCTCTTCTTTTAACCTAGATGGCAAAACGGCAAGCCCCATCACTTCAATTAATCCAATATTTTCTTTTTTGATATGATGTAGTTCCTCATGAGGATGATAAACGCCGAGAGGATGTTCTTGTGTTATGATATTATTTCTTAAAGTTAAATCCAGTTCATAAGTATCTCCTACTTTTCTGGCAATCGGGGTAATGGTATTATGTGGTTCATCATCTGTATAAGCGAAAATAAATGCCTCTTCGTCTGTATATTCTCTCCATTTTCTGAGAATATAATCTCCTAGTTCTATCAAACGTTTTTCATCTTTACTGCGCGTGCGGATAACGGCTAATGGCCATTTTAAGATCCCTGTTTCCACATCTTCATATTCTGGAATCGTCACAGGGATTTCTATCGGCGCTCTCGCCATCGCAAATTCATAATTTCCTCCCTGAAAATGGTCATGGCTTAAAATAGATCCTCCTACAATCGGCAAATCTGCATTAGAACCCAAAAAATAATGTGGAAACTGTTTAATGAAATCAAAAAGTTTGATAAAAGTGTTCTTATCTACTTTCATGGGGATATGTTCTCCATTAAATACGATACAATGTTCGTTATAATATACATAAGGAGAATATTGAAATCCCCATTCTTGTTCATTTATTGTGATGGGAATGATTCTGTGATTATTTCTCGCTGGGTGATTAATCCTTCCTGCATATCCTTCATTCTCTTTACAGAGTAAGCATTTTGGATATCCGCTCTGTTTTGCCAATTTCGCCGCTGCAATCGCTTTGGGATCTTTCTCTGGCTTGGATAAATTAATTGTGATATCTAATGTGCCATATGTAGTATCCACTGTCCATTTCATATCTTTTTTGATTCGATATCTGCGGATATAATCACTGTCCTGACTCAATTTATAAAAATATTCTGTCGCTTTTTTTGGAGATTCTTGGTAAAGTTTAAAAAATTCTCGTTTCACTTCACTCGGTCTTGGCATCAAGCAGTTCATGAGCTTTGCATCAAATAAATCCCGATATACCACTCCATTTTCTTCTATCAGCTTATTTTGATAAGCATAATCTAACATTTCTTTTAGTGTCTGTTCTAAATCTATGGGAATATCCTCTTTTTCTAAAACAGGTTCTTCATAATCCTCTTTTTTTAAAATCTCTAAAATCTGATTTGTTGTATAGACTTCATCTTCTTTTGTTAATAACCCTGTTTCCAGACCATAAACCACTAATTTTCTAATCGCTTTATCAATCATAAAAATCCTCCCTTTTTTTGCATAATAACTTTTTCGTTTACCTTAAACTTCCAGTCCTGTCATATTCTATCATAACTCATATTACACCCTTAGTAAAGAAATGATTTTATTATTTTATTTTTATCTGTTCTTTTCCTGCTAAATTTAATTTTGTTTGAAGACCAAAGGAAACGCTACGGCAAGGAAGTATTCCAACGAAACCGCGCTCTCGCTCCGTTCCAGACGTAGCGGTACTAAATTCGCAACTCCTTATGGAGCTGCTCATTAAGTACCAACGTCTTCCAAGGGGTTTCTTTTGGAATACTTCCTTGCCTCCGCTAGCTTGTCGGCTGTTCTAATCTGTGGAAAGTGAATCTTTCCCAATAAATATATTTCTAAAACAAGAGATTGGAAATCTTTTGAAAAAAAAATCAATGATTAGAAGAAAACGGATAGGAAGAAGTTTTAAGACAATAATAAGATAAGAATAAAAGAGGAGCTGAAAAGAGAGTATCAGATGTTTATGATAGTAATGGGAATAAAATAGAAAGAATTGATAAAGGATTTAAAGTAGATAGTAAAACTGTCCTAGAACATTTTTATTCATATAGTAAGTTTACAAATATTCTTTACTATTTTAGGGGTTAATATAGACTTATAAATATAATTTATAAATACAATTATATTCTAAGATGATATAATGGTATAAATTATCTTAAATAGCTTTTAAGAAGTTGTTTATTATTATTATTTGTTCTGTTTAGTACTAGAAGGGAGATTACTATGAAATATATAATAAAAGATGTTGGATTTATAAGTTTAGATAAAGAGTATAATATATTAGATAGTATTAGAAAAAAAAACGAATCCTTAGTTTTTTATCGTTGTGATACAAAAATACATGAACTGTCAAAAGAATCTTATAGTGATTTAAAAGAAGAATATTTTGAAGGATACTGTAATGATACAATTGGATTAAGTCTTGAAGAACATCTACAGATAAAATTATTGATCATAAACTTTTTAATAAAAAATAAACTGTTACAGTATATGCAACCACTCGGTATAAGTCAAGCAGATGAATATTATAAAAATCTGGTAGATAATTGTTTTCATATGTATCATGATAACTTTGTTGACAAAATAAAAGATATCATTATGAATATTGCATATGGCAGTGAATCGCCCTATCGAAAAAATTTTATCAATAAACGAATTATTTATCATAATAATTATTGTCTAGATGAAGAAGGAATAAATAAAGTGGATTTTACAAATATTTGGTATATGCCAAATGATATCGATGAAATCTTATATGCAATGAAAGAAGAGGCTATTTATTCTGGAATTATTACAAATAGTAGTAATCCATTTGATTATTCTGCAACCTCTTTTTGTAAAGTAGAAACTGCTGATAATTATGATTTGTATATAAACACGAAAGATAACGAAAAATTAAGCACAAACACATTGGATATAATTAAAACATATAAATTGAAAATACAAACTCTATAACTAATAAAATTTACTTATCCGTGGTAACAGTTCCGTCTTTTTATTTTATTTGTTATGGTGAAATTCGCTTTTCACAGAGTAGAACCGTTAACAGACTAGCGAAGGCAAGGAAATATTCCAAAAGAAACCCCTTGGAAGACGTTGGCACTTAATGAGCAGTCCTGTTAGGGGCTGCGAATTTAGTACCGCTACGTTTGGAACGGAGCGAGAGCGCGGTTTCGTTGGAATACTTCCTTGCCGGAGCGAACCTTTGATGTCCAAATAGGCTGAACTGTAACTATCCGTGCTGTTAAGAATAGATAAATATAGATTATTTTTTATGTAGGTGTTATAATATAGCTTAAATTCCAATTTAAAAGGAAAAGAAAGGAGCTAATTATTAGAATTATTGTTTACATAGGATTAAACGAAATAATTTTTCATAGATTATTTTAAAAGGAGAGATATTTTATGGATTCATTTATTATTACAACAGATACCACCAGTGATTTACCAGAGCAATATTTAAAAGAACATCATATTGATATCATTCCACTTTACTATGTTTTAGACGGTATTCATTATGGTGGCGAGCAAAATCTCACTCCGAAGGATTTTTATAATAAGATGCGAAATGGTCTTATGCCTACTACAAATGCTTGCAATCCAGAAGATGTGAAATCACTTTTTATGAAATATATGAAACAAGGAAAAGCTATTCTTCATATTGCATTTTCCTCTGGTCTTAGCAGCAGCTATTCTAATGCGATTCTAGCGGTAAATGAATTAAAAGAAAGCTATCCTGATGCAGTAATATATGTAGTAGATTCTTTATGTGCTTCTTTAGGAGAAGGTCTTTTGGTTCATAAAGCCGCTTCTCTGCGTGATAAAGGTGCTTCAATAGAAGAAACCGTTCAATGGTTAGAAGAAAATAAACTTCACCTGTGCCATAATTTTACTGTAAATGATTTATTTCATCTGCACAGAGGAGGAAGAGTTTCTAAAACAACGGCTATTTTAGGGACATTAGTCAATGTAAAACCTATTTTACATGTAGATGATGAAGGACATTTGATTCCTCTCTTCAATGTACGCGGCAGGAAAAAATCTCTTCATGCTCTAGTAGACAGAATGGCAGAACAAATCGAAGGATATGAAAATGACATTGTTTTTATCAGTCATGGAGATTCTTATGAAGATGCGCAATATGTGGGGAATCTAGTCAAAGAGCGTTTCGGAATAGAAAATATTCTCATTCATTATGTTTCTCCTACCATCGGCGCTCATTCCGGTCCGGGTACAATCGCCCTCTTTTTTATGGGTGAAAAGCGTTAAGTATAAAAAAGGGAATAGAGAGTATGATAAATACTCTCTATTGTTATATTTTTATTTTATTAAATTCAAACAAAAATACTCCCCTTTTTCATTTACAAGAGAAAAACAAAAATTACCATCTGTGTTAATACTAATAATTTCTTGAAAATCTAATTTTCTAAAAATTAGTTCTTTTAAATGCATATCTGAAATAACACTTGTAACTTCTGTTCGGTTTATGTTTGTATTTGTTGTATTATAATACTCAATATCTCGTATTTCACTTGTTTTATATTCGCTCATAAAAACTTGCCCATCACTTGTTAAAAATAGCACATTTTCTAATCCTGCACAAATATCTACAATCTTCAAAGTACTATTACTTCTCTCATTTCCTAACACATTTTCAAAATCAATTTTTTCAAAACTGCCACTATAATTAATAAGAGCGGTTTCAGGGTTTGCAAGAGCAGCTATATTATCATGATATATAATTCTATCACTATTCCAATACCAAAGAGTATTATCTTCCCTATATATAAATATAGTATATCCATCTGCCCCTATCTTCTCAATATTATCACAGATTCCAAGTTCATGTAAAACCGTCAAACCCAATTTTGACCCTTGACTTAAAGAAATAGCATTTTCTAATAAAAATATGGAATTTGTAAAATTTTTGTTGGTTTCATACCCTTTTTTTTCAAATTTTGGAAAAATATAAGGATATATATGCCGTGAATCAAGTAAGCTTGCTTCCATAATTGAAAAAATACTTTTATCCTCTCGAATAAAATAATTATATTCCCCAGCACCAGCAACTAAAACTTTTACTCCCTCAACCAAGTTCTTTTTTTCTTGAGGAAATCCCGGTTTTAAGTCTTCTACATCATTCCAATATAGAGATACTCCCCATACATAAAATGTACCATTTCTATCCAATGCAAACGCTTTTCCATTATTAGCATCTATTTCTATAATATCTGATAGTCCCTTTAACTTAACTGGTTCATAAAATATTTTATCAGAATCCTCTTCTGTAGTAATGAATAACCCTTTATTACTTCCCCACGCATAGATAAATCCATCTTTTGAAAGAGCATATATTGTAACCTCTTCCGTTCCCACTTCCATAATCTTAATGATATCTTTTAACAGACATACTTTCTGAACATTCTCAGTTTTCTGATTAATATTCCAACTCCACACCGTTCCATCTTCACAAAGAGCAACATAATAATTGTTAGTTATAATAATATCTACTATTTTTGGTATTGCTTTTTCTTCAAAAGTAGACTCTTTTATAATTTCTTTTTCTACCTCTTCAGAAACTTTATCATAGACAAAACTTAAACCTATGAAAAATAGAATTATTATACATAATATTAAAACATAGTTTATTTTTTTCATCTATTTTTACTTTCCTTATTTAAAGTTCTAATTATGTTATTTCATTTTATTAGAATCATGGAATACCGCATATAATTGCCTTATCTTCTACATCATTTACCAAGAAATAAATAGTATAATAAATACTCTCTATTTCACTCTATATGCTATAAGAACCTTTCCCCACAATCCTATAAGCATAATATCATGATTCAATAATACACATTGTGTTCCTACTGGAACAAAATTATATTTTTTATATGCTATCTCTTCTTCAAATTCTACTCCATCATCAAAACTCTTTATTGTTATATCTGTTATAACATAATTTGGATTTTTATATTTTGCATCTCCTAGCCGAAAAATTTTAGAAGAATATTCTAATTCATACCCAAGATAATCTTCTGAATCATACAAATCCTCTTCTCGAACCCCATCTAAGGTTGTCCCTGTATACATCTCTGAAGTTAATGCCACCTTTTCAATACGCCAAGTTCCAAAAAAATCATATTTTTCCTCAGAACTCTCTTTTTGTCCTATGATTAAGCCGAATAAAATAATTAAAACAAGTGAGAAAACAATTATTTTATGATACGATTTATAATTTGTTTTATTTATACTCATTAATAAACCCTTCTACTTCCTTTGCTCTTCGTTCCTTATAATCATGTTTTAAAAAGACCTCTCTCACTTCCCCTAGATCTTTCATAATTTTTTATTTCCCCCTTTATAAAATGATTCTATATTCTTTTAAAGATAACATTAAAATCATAATATTTTTATAAGAATTTTTGTCAAATAAATTAATTATAATAGAAAAATTTCTTATAAAACAAATGATTAGCTATAAATCCTATAAGCATAAATCGAAAGAGATAAGATAGTGAAAAGTTAAGAGAACACTTTGACGAAAGGTTCGCAAAGGCAAAGAAGGATTCCAACGAAACCGCGCTCTCGCTCCGTTCCAGACGTAGCGGATACTAAATTCGCAGCCCTTAACAGGACTGCTCATTAAGTACCAACGTCTTCCAAGGGGTTTCTTTTGGAATTCCTTCTTTGCCTTTGCTAGTTTATCGTCTATTCTAAAAAAACTGAAAAGATCTGTATTACAACTGTTATTTCGTCATTTTTTCACTAATAATAAGCTTCATTTCAAGTGCAGTATCCGTTGTTTCACCGGTTTCGACAAAACCATAAGAGGAGTATAGTTTTTTTGCTACAATATTTTCAAACTTTACTCCAAGATAAACTTCATTAATGTTAAATTCATCTATCAAAAATTGTATTCCTAATCTCAAAGCGACTTTTCCATATCCTTTATGTTGATATCGCTCATCAATCAAAAATTGCCAAACAGTATATTGGTTCTTCAACTCATAATAACCTAACATTATAAAACCAACTATTGTGTTGTGTACATATATAGCAAAAGGAAAAGCGGTATTTTTATATACCCACGCCTTTGCTAAACTACGTGCTGTATTCTCTACGAAATTATCTTGTTCTGCAGAAACTTTCAATGCAAGAACTTCATCTATATTTTCCCGAGTAATCTTTTTTAATTCAACTAAAAAGTTCATCTCCGCAATTTCCTTTCGCATTTTCTCTGATATACTATATCACTTGTATGCAAATATTCTTAACATTTTCCTGCATTTTAACAGTAACAAAGTCAACCCCTTGTCAATGTTCAAGATGAACTGTCTTCACTCACCGTTGCCAAATGTACCCCTGCTTATGTGACAAACAAGAGAGGAAAACTAGCGGAGGAAAGACCCTATTCCAAAAGAAACCCCTTGGAAGACGTTGGCACTTAATGAGCAAACCCGCAAGAAGCGGGATTTGCGAATTTAGTGTCCACTACGTCTGGAACGGAGCGAGAGCGCGGTTTCGTTGGAATAGGGTCTTTCTGGAGCGAACCTTTCGCCAACCCCTTCCCCCTATACATCATACAATCATTTCACTATATCTTAAATCTAAAAGAGTATCTATAACTCCCTTTTTATTTAAAATATTCCACACCAGATTCAAATATCTGTAAATCCTGTTCTCCATAGATATTTATAGCGACAGAATCATCTCTTCTTTCGGAATGTGCCATTTTTCCAAAAATTCTTCCATCTGGACTGGTAATACCTTCTATTGCAGCATAAGATCCATTGATATTCCACTCTTCGTCCATAGATAGATTGCCCTCTAAATCACAGTATTGAGTCGCTACTTGTCCATTTTCAAATAATTTCTTTATCCATTCTTTAGGTGCTACGAAACGCCCTTCCCCATGAGAAGCTGGATTGGTATAAATTCCTCCTAATTTCGCCTTTTGAAGCCAAGGAGACAGATTTGATACCACTTTGATAGATACCATCTTTGAAATATGGCGATTAATGGTATTAAAGGTAAGAGTAGGAGAATCTTCTTTTTGTCCTATAATCTCTCCATAAGGAACTAACCCTAATTTAATCAGCGCTTGAAAACCATTACAGATTCCGAGTGCTAATCCATCTCTTTCTTTTAATAGCTTCTGTACTGCTTCCGCTAATTTCGCATTTTGAAATGCAGTGGCAAAGAATTTCGCAGAACCGTCTGGTTCATCTCCTGCGCTGAATCCACCCGGGAACATGATAATCTGTGCCTGATTAATTTCTTTCTCAAATACTTCTACGGATTCTCGGATATCCTGTGCTGTTTGATTTTTAAATACCTGAACATGCACCTCTGCGTTTGCGCGTTCAAATGCCTTTTGGCTGTCATATTCACAGTTCGTCCCCGGAAATACAGGAATAAATACTCGTGGTTTCGCTATTTTATTCTTACAGATATGAATCTTATCTGCTTGATATAAAGAAGATTCTATCGGTGTTTTATCATCTGTTCCTTTTGTTGGAAATACTTTTTCTAATGTTTTTGTCCATGCGTTTAATGCTTCTTCTATGGAAATTACTACATCTTTATAAATGAACTCTTTTTCCTTTATCACAGTTGCTATTTTCTGATATGGTACAGAAATCAGTTCTAATTTATCTACTGGAACTTCTGCAATGATAGCTCCAAACTCTGGCGAAAACAGATCCTGTGACTTCACATCTTCTTCTATTCTCACTCCTAACTGATTTCCAAATGCCATTTTGCTGATAGCAGCGGCAACGCCTTTGGCATCTAACACATAGGCAGATAGAATCGCTTTCTCTTTTATTGCCTTTTGTATTCCTTCATATAACTTTTGCACTTGTGGAAATACTGGAAGCTGATAAGAATCTTTTGGTATTTCAAATTTTACCAGCACATTTCCCGGCGTTTTTAATTCTGGTGTGATGAGTTCTGGATACTTCGCCACATCTACCGCAAAAGAAACTAAGGTAGGAGGCACATCAATCTCATTAAAAGTTCCAGACATGCTGTCTTTTCCGCCGATAGAAGGCAGACCAAATTCTAATTGCGCGCGATATGCTCCGAGCAGAGCAGAAAATGGCTGGCTATAGCGAGTCGGATCTTCTGTCATTCTGCGGAAATATTCTTGGAAGGTGAAACGAATTTTCTTATAATCTCCACCTGCTGCCACAATCTTTGCAATCGATTCTAAAACAGCGTAAATAGCTCCATGATAAGGACTCCAACTAGATAAATAAGGATCAAATCCATAACTCATCATGGTCACGGTTTCTGTTTTTCCATTTAAAACAGGAAGCTTTGCGACCATTGTCTGAACTTCTGTGAGCTGATATTTTCCTCCATATGGCATATAAACTGACCCTGCGCCGATAGAGCTATCGAACATTTCTACTAATCCTTTTTGAGAACATACATTCAAATCTGACAGAGTGGAAAGCCATTTTTCTTTTACATCAGAAACCTCTGGTTTTTTCAGATAGTCTGGCTGTTCTTCTGGCATCTGAACGATCACATCTGTTTCCTGATGTGCTCCATTGGTATTTAAAAATGCTCTGGAAATATTCACAATCTCTTTTCCTCTCCAATTTAAAATCAATCGAGGTTCTTCTGTCACCACTGCGACTTCTACTGCTTCTAAGTTCTCTTCCTTCGCATAATCTAAAAATGCTTTCACATCTTTTTTATCTACCACAACAGCCATACGCTCCTGTGATTCCGAGATAGCGATTTCTGTTCCATCTAAACCTGCATATTTTTTTGGTACTTTATCTAAATCTATCTTAAGCCCATCTGCCAATTCTCCAATCGCAACCGATACGCCGCCTGCTCCGAAATCATTACATTTCTTGATGAGGCGGCTCACTTCTTCCCTGCGGAAAAGACGCTGTATCTTTCTTTCTGTAGGGGCATTTCCTTTTTGTACTTCTGCACCACAAGTTTCAATCGAACTCTCTGTATGTGCTTTAGAAGAACCTGTCGCACCGCCACAGCCATCACGCCCTGTTCTTCCGCCTAGTAAGATGATAATATCTCCCGGATCAGAACTCTCCCGAATCACACTCTTTCTAGGTGCAGCTCCCATGACCGCTCCGATTTCCATTCTTTTAGCTACATAATTAGGGTGATAGATCTCTTTCACATATCCGGTCGCTAATCCAATCTGATTTCCATAAGAGCTATATCCATTTGCCGCTCCTCGCACTAATTTCTTCTGAGGCAGTTTTCCTTTCATGGTGTCCTTTACAGAAACCGTAGGGTCTGCTGCTCCTGTCACACGCATCGCCTGATATACATAAGTACGACCTGACAAAGGATCGCGAATCGCTCCTCCTAAACAAGTAGCAGCGCCGCCGAATGGTTCAATTTCTGTTGGATGATTATGTGTTTCATTTTTAAAATTCACTAGCCACTCTTCTACTTTTCCATCAATTTCTACAGGAACTACAATACTACAAGCGTTAATCTCTTCTGATTCTTCTTGATCCTCTAATTTGCCCTCTTTTTTTAATTTCCGCATCGCCATCAACGCTAAATCCATCAAACATACAAATTTATCTTCTCTTTCTCCAAAGATTTCCTTTCTATCTGATAAATATTGCTCATAAGTTTCTTTTAAAGGTTTTTGATAAAATCCGTCTTCAAATATAATATTTTTTAACTCTGTGGAGAATGTGGTATGCCGACAATGATCAGACCAGTAAGTATCCAATACTCTGATTTCTGTCATAGATGGATTTCTTTTCTCCTCGTTTTTAAAATAATTCTGTATATGCAAAAAATCCTTGAATGTCATAGCCAAATTTAATGATAAATATAATTCTTTTAGCTTTTCTTCTGACTTATCTATAAAATCTTCAAAAATTAAGACATCTGCAGGTTCTGGAAAAACAGTGACTAATGTTTCCGGTTTTTTCATCTCTTTTTCTCTGGAATCTACGGGATTAATACAATAATTTTTAATGCGAGCCAATTCTTCTTCCGAAATATTTCCCTCTATCACATAAGTAACTGCTGTTTTGATGATAGGTTCTTCATCTTCCTTTAGAAATTTCACACATTGTACGGCGGAATCCGCTCTCTGATCAAATTGTCCCGGAAGAAATTCCACAGAAAATACCTGTTCTTTTTCATTCACTGGAAACTCTTCCTCGTATAATTCATCTACAGGTGGTTCTGAAAAAACGGTATTACATGCTCTTTTATAGATTTCTTCTGAAATATTCTCAATATCATAGCAGATTAATTCCCGCATACCTGTCACAGTTTTAATTCCTAAATAACTTCCAATTTCTTCTAATAGTTCTTTTGCTTTTACAGCATATGCTTTTTTCTTCTCTACATAAACTCTTTTTACCCTGCTCATTTCATACCTCTCTCTTTTTTAACATGTCGTTATTTTTATTTTTTATTTTAACATATTTTATTTCATTAGAAAAATGAATATATCTTAATTCAATTATTAGTAGTATTAATATATTTCTTTTTCTGTCTTTTCTCAAATTCTATCAAAAAGCTTTTTTCTGTCTTTCTATTTTAGCTATAATAAAAGCACCTGATTTATTTACCAGATGCTCTTATTCTAAAATTTTTTTTCATAATCTGCCTTTGGATCATACTCTTCACTCCAATATTTCCATTTTTTATCTACTATTCCTTATTTTCTATACTCTGTTCTGTAATCTGTTCTAATCCCTTTAAATTATCTTTTAAAACTTGTAAATCATTCTGTGCCTTTTCAATCATTTCCTCTTGTAAAGTAATATTATCTTTCAAATATTCAATATAAACTTCTTTTATTTTCTCAAAATTATCTTCTGCCATATAAACTTCTGTTCCATGTCTTTTTGTAATCTTCCCAATATCGCTTTTCAATAATTTTATAGGTGAAAAAAAGTAATCTTCATAAATATTATAACTTTTTGGTTTTTCTTCTGCTTCCATAATCTGTCTTATAATCTTTACGCCATCTTGTGTATCAAGGGAAAATTTATAAATATCCATTATACTCTCCTCCATTTGTTAGTATTTGTTTTTCTATTTCTAAGTATCTTCTTTTTTATAACTTTCTATTAATATTTCCATTCACATTTTCATATGTAGTTTTAAATATTTCTTTTCTTGCTTCTATATCTTTTTTTGATAATCCCTTTTATATTTTATCCTATTTGTATTAAATGTGCAAGTCATAAATCATTGATAGAATATCTATATGTTTCTTCTATAGTAAAGAAAGTTTCGCAGATATCATAAGATATTTGCGAAACTTATAGATGCAACATAATACCACATTAGAATATTAATTTATTTTTAAAAACCTTTTCATTCTCTTTAAGTATGTTTTGTTAATATATCACTTTATAAAAATTGTTTCATTTCCTGCATAAAATTCTCTTCTGTTTTTACTAATTTCTTCGCTAATTCCGTCGCTTCTTTTGAAGCCTCTTTATATTTATTTTGATACTCGCTGATAGACTGAATCCCCATATTGCAGCCATCCATCATCAATTTCGCTATTTGATGACCATCATCTTCTATCATCAGTTTCATCTCTGTTGTAAACCAAGAAAACATAGACGCCATTACTCCCGGCTCTTTTTCTGAATTTCCTGCCCCTTTCAACAAATTTGAAGATTCTATTTCTAATTGTTCATGTTTCTGCTTATAACTTTCCACAATTTTTTTTAATTTCTCATCTTGTATATATTCCTTGACTTGTTTCATACTTCCTAATGCCATCTTACAGCCTGAATTACATTCTTCCAATAACTTCCTTGTATCCTCATTCATTTTATTTTAATACCTTCTTTTCATTATTTTTCTTTAGTATTTGTTATATCATTTAAAGCTATTCATGAATGATTAAATTCAAACCTTTTGAGAATCTTAAAAATGTTATTATCATTTATAAAATATCATTTTTTTAATTTAGAGTATAATTGTTTGGGGTACAAATTAATAAAAGGTTCGCAACGGAACGGAGCGAGAGCGCGGCTTCGTTGGAATAGATTCGTTCCTGCGCGAACCATTTGCCAATCTTTTCCTATATCAACGAATCTTTGAATAATAAAAAATGTATTTTATAGAAAATTCATGTAGAACTTTATATATACATAAAGCTTATCTTTTTGCATAAAAACTGTTCCACTTTATATTATATAAACATCATTTCTTTATCAATTCTCATTTTTGAAAGGTATCTTTATAAAACTCTTGAAACTCTGTATAACCTTCTTTTGTCAACTGATCTTTTTGGAATTTTTTATTTTTGTTCATCTGTACCACTAATACTTGTGTTCCTTCATTTCTTTCTTCTGCTGCCATTTTCATCACTTTATAGATATCTGCTTGTATCATTCCTTTTTCCAATAGAAACACTTTTTTTGTATTTTTAAATGGAATCTCAAAATTTCTGTCTAATAAAATAGTGACGATTCTTTCAAACCCAATGGAAAAACCACAAGCGCATATCGGATTTCCTGTAAATTTTCCAATCATCTCATCATATCTTCCCCCACCTGCTACAGAACTTTTTAATTCCTCCATCTCAATCTCAAATATCGTTCCTGTATAATAAGACATTCCTCTTACCAGTGTAGGGTCAAATATAATTTCAAATGTTGTACTCTTTGTTTCTTCCACACAGCACATAATATTTTCCAAATTTTCTACTACATTTTCTTCCAAAACGTCCTTTAAAATATCTTTTAAATAACAAAGCCCTTCTCTGTCAGAAACCATTTTTTCAAATAATCCCAAATATATATCAATACTCTTTTTTTCAAATCCGCTCTCTTCTAATTCCTTTGCCACACCATCTAACCCGATTTTGTCCATTTTATCTAAAATAATAAAGACAATATCTAATTTATCTTCTGGAAAACCGCTAAATGTCGCCATTGCTTTTAAAATTCTTCTATCATTAATTCTCACTTTAAAATCTTTAAAATCCAGTTTCCCCAATAAAGTAGTTGTAGCAGAAATAAGCTCTACCTCTGCTAAATACGTAGCATCTCCTAAAATATCTATATCACACTGCACAAACTGACGAAATCTCCCCTTTTGCGGTCTATCAGCTCTCCATACAGCTCCCATTTGAAGCGCTTTAAACGGCATCACTAAATTATTTACATTATTTGCATAATATCTAGAAAGCGGCAATGTCAAATCATACCTCAGCCCCATATCCACAAGATCCGCTTCCTTCTCTGCCTCATCTAATTTTAATTTTTCTCCTCTCTTTAATATCTTAAATATCAATTTTTCATTCTCTCCTCCTTGTTTGCTCAACAAGTTTTCAATATGTTCCACACAAGGAGTTTCCACTAAAGAAAATCCATATCTTCCATAAGTTTCTTTCATTAAACTCATCACATAATCTCTTATCTGCATTTCTCTAGGTAAAATATCCTTCATACCATTTACAGGCTTCTTTGTCAATGCCATAATTTTTTCTCCCATCTGCTTTTATTCTTTCTCTTGTTACTATTCAATCCATAACCTTTTATTTATCATAATACCAAACAAAAACCATATATTTTCATTTTTAAAAAATCTTATATCCACAATTAAACCAATAAACACCTAATGTGAGGGATTATTCCAAAAGAAGAAATCGCCTCACTTATGAGTTTTATATAATAAGTCAACTCCCATTTTAATAGTTTCTGTTATAGTCTGTTGATGTTTGTCAGAGTATTCCTTTAGCGTATGATATTCCTCATCAGACATTCTTATTGTCACAATACGTTCTTTCACAACATCCAATTTCGGACGTCCTCTTTTTCCCATAGGTACACTCCTCTCTAAATCTAAATACTATTTTATTTTCTGTAATACGAAATGTCAAGCATTTTTCGTATTACAGATAAAAAACTATTCGACACAAAATCTTTTCTTTCCATGCTCATCATTCTGTTGGTGAGATAGTCAATCTTTTTTGTAACACTTGTAGAAAAAAGTTTAAAGCTATAACAAAGGGTGAAATAATTATTATCATTTTTATTTTAACAAAAAATGCTTGTATAATTAAGAATAAACAATTATAATAAAATATAAACACTATAAAACAATTATAAACATGCAATGGAGGTATGGATTATGTTTATGGAAGAACGTCAAAAGGATATTATTAAAAAAATAAATGAAACTGGACGAATCTTGGTATCAGAAATTCAAGATTTTTATCAGATTTCTGCGGACTGTGCAAGGCGGGATTTAAGGGTATTGGAAAGCAAAGGATTGTTACAGAGAACACATGGAGGTGCTATTGCAGTTCATTCAAAAGAAATTTATCCAACTCCAACTTATAATCCAATAGATATAAAAGAGATACAGATTGATTATTTGGCAGTTGCCAAAAAAGCAACTAAATATATTGAAAATAAGGATGTCATTTATATTACTACATCTTTGGTTGGGTATTATATGGCTGAAAACCTGCCAGAAGACATATCAATAACTGTATTGACAAATTCCGTTACCATTGCAGAAGTATTGCGGAAAAAAATGAATATATCCGTTATTTTATTGGGAGGTGAAATGTCACATCGTGGTCACTTCCATGATTTTTATACCATTCAAATGGTAAAAAATATTCGAATAGATAAAGCATTTTTGTCACACACTGCATTATCTTTAGATTTTGGAGCATCTATTCATGATACTGCTGGTGTGGAATTTGGAAAAGCTATTATGGAGAATAGCTCTATGAACATTGGATTATATCCATCTAAAAAAATAGGGAAAAATTCTATTCACTCTGTATGTCAGATAAGAGATTATGATCTATTGATTACAGATAACAATGTATCTGAAGATTTTCTGATACAGGTAAAAGAACTTGGAGTGGTTATAGAAACGGTTGATATAAAAGGAGTATGAACGAATGTATTGTATATTAGTGACAGGAATTCCAGCAGCGGGAAAAAGTACTATGGCAGAAGCTATGTCAAAGAAGTTGAAGCTGCCAGTTATTTCAAAGGATACCATAAAAGAATTGTTATTTGATCATGTCGGTTTTCAGTCGAGAGAGGAAAAAGTAAATCTTGGAATTGCCAGCATGGAAATTATGTACTATGTCGCAGGTCAACTTATGAAAGCAGGACAATCTTTTATTCTAGAGAATAATTTTGAATATTCATCAGAACATGGAATAAAAGCTCTTTTAACAAAATATCAATATTCTGTATTGACAATCACTTTAACCGGCGATTACAAAGTGATCTACCAGCGCTTTCTAAAACGTGAAAGCAGTCCTGACAGACACAGAGGGCATGTTGTGAATGATTGTTATCCAGAAAAACAGGAAAGCAACTCAAAGAAACTAAAAGGAACATCTATTTCTTATGAAAATTATGTAAATGGGATAAAACAAAGAGGTTTTGACTCTTTATTTACTGATAGCACTCAGATTAAAGTTGATACAACAGATTTCTCCAAAATTGATATGGAAGAGTTATTTTCACAGATTATAGCATGGAGGGAAGAAATTTTACATAATTGATACACATGTTCATTTAAAAAAATGAAAAATACAATAGAATGAATAGAACGGATTATATGATAAAGAGAAATCATCTTATCTTTTTCTTTCTTTAAATTTTTTAAAAGTATTTTCTTTCATTTACCATTTCTTATATATTTTGTGTTATAATATTTATATGACTTTGTTTTTCTCATCTTTTCAAAGTTTGTAATGCTTATGAAAAGATATCATACAAAGAAAAACTCACCTGCGATAAACTTAATGTTTTCAAAGGATAAGAGATATTTTAATAAGGAGGGATTATAATAACCGATACATTTAACAGTAAGGCGAACTATACACAGTGGATACAGAGGACTATTGACCCACATCTTTTGCGAGCGATTGCAAACATAGACGGACGTCTTCCACAGATTCCATATGATTTAAAGAAGATAAAGGCACTGAAGATTTTACACCGGGCGAAAATGCCATCTTATGATACAATATCCTTTTTCCGCTTCAAGGAACATGACTTTTCTGTTCTTGAAGAGATGGAAAATCTACATACTCTGATATTTAACACATTAAAGCCTCTGACTATTGCGGACTTTTCATTTCTGGAAAAATGCAAGAAGCTGAAAAAACTAGACCTGTCACAGACAAACTTTACAGACTGTGCCTTATTGACACATCTTCCGATGCTGACCTATGTCCGTCTGCCCGAAAAGAAGCGTCTTGTCAATACGCAGGTTTTAGATATGCTTTGTGCAAAGATTGACTTTGACGAAATAGAAATCTATGATTATCCGATTGAACAGATTGCCAGTCTTATCAAAGAACAGACCAAAATGCCAGCATATTCATTAACTTTACGAAAGGGTGTCAAACCAGATTTATTTGACAGCAAATTTGGCGGTCTGCCCTATTGGAATCCAAAAATGCCATATCCTGTGGACAAAACAGGGCAAAAGATGATGTTGATTGCACAGATTAATTTTGATAAATCAACCGTAGACGAACGCCTGCCACAGCAAGGAATGTTACAATTTTTCATTGCCCTTGATGATGACGAATATCTGTATGGTTATGACGACAATGCGCCAGACAGTCAGGAAATGTTTCGTGTGGTGTATCATGAAACTGTGGATTATAGTGTAACAAAAGAACAAGTTTTGGAATTGGATATTCCACTTTCTACCAACCCAGATCTTAGGGAATATAATCCCATCTGGAAAGAAATAGGTGTCGATATCATACCGCGTGAGGTTTCTATGGATATTTTCGACAAACGCTTTAACGAACTCTTTCGTGATGCGGAAATAGCCTTGACAGGAAAAGACATTGGAAATCAGAACATACGAAATCTCTTAAAAAAAGAGGATTTGTACTACTTGCATGATGAATTATCGTACTGCAGCCATCATATGCTGGGCTATCCTCTCTGTAACTGTTATGACTTTAAAGTGGGTTCAAAAAATGAGGCTTATTATGACACTGTACTGCTGCAGATTCACTCAGAAATAATGGAGGATGCAGACCGCGTACTCTGGTCAGATAGCGGTGTTATCCAATTCTTTATCAACAGTGAAGCGCTAGAACGGCGCGATTTTCGCAAGGTGTTTTATCGGTGGAACTGTATCTCTCAAACTGTAATCAGACGTGGGATTTCATTTTGTCGATACTTATACTTATGGTTATCCTATATATAGTTTACCAAAAAGAGAATATCAAATATGTATCATAATAAATTCATTCTATTAAGATTATTTTTCACGAAAAAATACCGTCCTAAATACATATAAGACAATATTTTCAAAAACAAAAAAGTGCATGGACTGTAAATCATAATTTCCATGCACCTTCTACCATTATTCTATTGTTGTTTTACAACAACCTTAAAAGTTGCATAAGCTCATGTGGCTCATCTATTCTCGATATAGTCTGTCTGGTGTCAAACTGTGAAAAACGGTTGCTTTCCGAATATCTATTTCCTGCTATCTCCTCACAAAAACTTCATAGATTATCACAAGTTTCATTTTTCAAAAAGTAGAACAGCCAACTACCAGCGGAGGCAAGGAAGTATTCCATAAGAAGCCCCTTGGAAGACGTTGGTACTTAATGAGCAGTTTCGCAAGAAGCGAAACCGCGAATTTAGTACCACTACGTCTGGAACGGAGCGAAAGCGTGGCTTCGCTGGAATACTTCCTTGCCGCAGCGTCCCTTTTGACTTTCGCAATTACCTATTCATAACTTCTTGGAATCTTAAACCCTTATTTTATAAGGCTTTCAGCCCCCTATTAGTAGTAAGGTTTCAAAAGACTTATTGAAGATTTCAAAAATCATGCTTGACAGCAATCACCACATACGCTATACTATAAAAAAGAGATGGGTTTTTTGCCAAGTAAAATCTTATGATTCGAAAGGGTTGCTCGTTTCTTTTTTTATGTCCATAATGTCATAAAGATACATTTTTCCGTCTGCATCATGCCGTATCAGCATAGAGGCATGAAACACATTATATCGCTCTACTTCTCCATTTTCATCATAAACAGGCAGCGCAAAACGTGAATTATACCTATACCAGCCATTTGCAGCATTTCTATTATGTTTTTCCCCGGAATTTTTCCTGAAATGCTTTCCAGTCGCTATCTCAAGCATCTCTGGTATCCCTTGTGATGCATTTGCCTTCGCATTTGCTCCTTTCAGCGAATATGTATACCGCGAACCAGTATATTCATCCGGTAACTCTTTTCCAATATACACAATATCTTTTGTATCGGCGATTTCATAAAATTCGCCGACATAAGTTTCAAGATAATTCTTTACATCATCCCAATTTACAGACCTTTTTCCCTGAAATACAATATCGTTTATTAGTACAATTTTATTTCCTTTTAAGTCTGTTATTATATTTACATTCCTATCCAAAATTATTTCCTCCGCCAAATTATCTATTTCTATCTTCTTTTGTCAGTCTTTATCGATTATAGCAAAATTTTTAATCTTCTAATAACACACGTTTTCTTTCTATCATTTCCTCGATTCTCTCAATATACTGGGAAACATCTTTTACATTCTCACACCGCTCAATCTGTCCGTTCGGATAAACTCGCTTGGAAATAGAACCTGCTCCCAACGCTATGATGTCCTGTTTCTCCTCCATCATGAGTATATTGTATATACCTGCCTTTTTTATGTCAGGACTCGCATAACCTACATTTTCTAAATTACCTGCCATATTTTTCTGACGATATAAATAATAAGGCGCTAATCCCATCTCTCTGGCATATCTCTCTGTCATCTGAACAATCTCTTCATCATGGACAGAAACATAATCTTTATATTCTTCCCTCAATTCGTTTAATCTAGAAGCTCTCTTAATCGCCAGCGCATGAACGGTGAGGCTGTCTGGTTTTAATTTTTTAATTTCCTCCATCGTATATTCCATATCTTCTCTTGTTTCTCCTAAAAGCCCCATAATCAAATCCATATTGATATTATCAAATCCACATTCCCTCGCCAGCCAAAATGCTTCTTTTGTCTGTTGTACGGTATGTTTTCTTCCGATGAAATCCAAAGTTTTCTGCCTCATGGTCTGTGGATTCACAGAGATTCTCGTCACCCCATACTTCTTTAGCACCATTAATTTCTCTCTGGTAATACTGTCCGGACGCCCTGCTTCCACAGTAAATTCTTGATTATACTGTAAATCAAGCCTCTCGGTCAATGTCTTAAGTAACCGTTCTAATTGTTCTGGATTTAAACTGGTAGGTGTACCGCCTCCAATATAAATGGTATTCAGATGCTTTTCTTTCATCACTTCTACCACAAAGCAAATTTCTCGCTCTAGTGCCTTTATATATTCCCCTACATGTTTTTCCCAAGCAGCTAATGGATAAGATGTAAAGGAGCAATATAAACATCTGCTCGGACAAAATGGAATCCCTACATATAAACTATATCCATCTTTATAATCAATCTCTTTTAAAATCTCCTGCTCTTTTTTCGCTATCTCTATGCTCAATGCTATCTTCTTCTGACTCGCCAGATAAGTATCTCTCATATAAGAAATAATTTCTTCTTCACTTTTCTTCTGTTGAAATAGTGCAAATGGAATCTTAGTCGGTCGTATTCCTGTCAATGTTCCCCAAGGCAATTCCTTTTTTGTTTCTTCTTGTAATAATTCATAAACAGCTTTTTTTAAAAGATTTTTACATTCCTTTTTCTCTATTCCCTTTATAGAAATAGTTTTAGCTGCGGTTTCTCTCTCTTCCGCAGCCATATCACTTTTTTCTTCTCTCTTTTTTATCGTGACTATGATTTCATATTCTTTGTACTGAATATCCAAAATCATCTCCGCTTCTTTTAAATTCTTCCCTATCACTTCTTTTGGATAAAATGCTTTGAGCAAAGAATAGATATCATATTCAAAATTTTCCTGATTCAGACGAAGTTCTATCATAATTCCATCTCCCCACCTACACAAGGATTATTCTGTTTTTCATAACCAATCGTAGTAAAACTGTCATGTCCGGGATATACAGGAGTGGAATCATCTAAACAAAATAACTTTTCTTTCACAGAATGAACTAACGAAGAAGCACTTCCTGTAGGGAAATCTGTCCTTCCTACACTTTCATGAAAGAGTGTATCTCCACTCATTAAAATACCCTCTGTTTTATCTTCTTTTGTAATATAATAGCAAGCACTTCCCACAGTATGTCCGGGGGTATGAATAACTGTGATGAAAAATGGCCCTATCTGCATCTGTTCTCCATCTTTCAAAAAAGAATCCGCTGATACCTGAAACCCTGTTCCGAATAAAGAAGATAAATTATACTCTGGATTCTCTAACACTTTTCTTTCTTCTTCCATACAATAAATCTTTATATCATATTCTTTTTTTAACTCTTTGGCTGCCTTTATATGGTCAAAATGACCATGTGTCAATAAAATCGCGATAGGTCTTTTTTCTCCTCGTAACAAACTATTCTTTATTTTATCCGCTTCATCTGCTGGGTCGATGATCAAGGCTTCTTTTGTCACTTTGTCAGAAACAATATAACAATTTGTTCTCATCGCTCCAGCCAAAATACGTTCTACTTCTAAATTTTCCATTTTTTCCCTCATTTCTTATCTTATTTCCTGAAATTTTCAGCCAGTAGCCCTCTCAATATCAATCACACCCTCAATATTTTTCAGCTTATCTATAATGTGATTTAATTCTTCTTTTCCATGTGTTTCAAATGACATCACAATAGTAGCAATCTCCTGTTTATTTACCTTACAATTTAATCCTTTTATATCTATCTTCTTTTCTGTCAATATTTTTGAAATATCTCCCACCATTCCGGTTCGATTATTCGCATATATTTTAATTTCTGTCACATATACTTCTGAACCTTCATCATATGTTTCCTGCCATTCTGCTTCAATCAGACGAACTCTTTCACTCTCCGGCAGATTAATGATATTGATACAATCTGTACGGTGAAGAGAAACACCTCTTCCCCTTGTCACAAATCCCACAATCTCATCTCCCGGCACAGGATTACAGCACTTAGAGAAATGCACCGATATGTCATGAATTCCTTTTACTATAATGCCACTTTTACTCTTTGCAACTCTCACTTTTGCATTTTTCTCTTTGTTTTGAGAAATCGCTTCTAATACTTCGGAATCCGTGAGTTCTTTTTTACGTTTTTTATCAAATTCCTCCAAAAGTCTATTAATAATCTGCCCTTCTTTTAAGCCACCATGCCCTAATGCCGCCAATACAGAATCCCAATCTCGAAATCCATATTTCTTCATGATGATTTCTATATATTCTGGTTTTAAAATATCACTCTGTGTAATTCCCTTCGCCCTGCAATACTTATCTAGCAGATCTTTTCCACGAATGATATTGTCTTCTTTTAGCTCTGTTTTAAACCATTGATTGATTTTATTTTTTGCCTGAGTGCTTTTGACAATATTCAGCCAATCTCTGCTCGGTCCTTTTGAATTTTGAGAAGTGATGATCTCGATTCTATCTCCATTTTGAATCACATAATCAATCGGAACCATCTTTCCATTCGCTCTCGCTCCTACCATCTTATTTCCCACCGCACTGTGAATACTATACGCAAAATCAATGGTATTCGAGCCATTCGGCAATGTCTTCACATCTCCTGTAGGCGTAAAACAATAGATACTCTCTGAAAATAAATTAAAAGCGCTTTTCACCGTATTAATAAATTCCTTATTATCAGACATATCCGTTTGCCATTCTAAAACCTGTCTTAACCAGCTTAATTTCTCTTCCTCACTCTTAGCGATATCTTTTCCAGTCACTCCCTGTTTATATTTCCAGTGAGCAGCAATTCCATATTCTGCTGTCCTGTGCATCTCTATGGTACGAATCTGAATTTCAAATGGCTGTCCATTCGGCGCTATCACTGTTGTATGCAGAGATTGATACATATTCGCTTTTGGCATAGCAATATAATCTTTAAACCGCCCCGGTATAGGAGTATACAATTCATGAATCACTCCCAATGCCGCATAGCAGTCTCTCACGGTATCCACAATAATACGAACAGCAAATAAGTCATAAATTTGGTCTAAGGTCTTATTTTGATTGACCATCTTTCGATAAATACTGAAGAAATGCTTCACTCTTCCATCTATTTCTGCCCCTATTTCCGCCTTTTGTATATTACTTTTTACACTTTTTACCAGTCCATCAATAAACTCTTCTCTTGACTTCTTAGTCTGTGCGATATCCCTTACCAGATCATAATACACTTCTGGCATCAAATATTTCAAAGATAAATCATCTAATTCCATCTTTATCTTAGAAATACCTAACCGATGAGCGATAGGAGCATAAATATCCATCGTTTCTCTGGCAATCTCTTTTTGCTTTTGCGGACTCTGATATTGTAATGTGCGCATATTATGTAGGCGATCCGCTAATTTTATCAGCACAACTCTTATATCCTTTGCCATCGCCAAAAACATTTTTCTTAAATTTTCCGCCTGCACTTCCACCTTATCATTTGAAATATTTAATAGTGTCAGCTTTGTGACTCCATCTACCAAAAGCGCCACTTCTTCTCCAAAAATATCAGTTATCTCCTCTTTTGTCATAACGGTATCCTCTACCACATCATGCAGAAGACCAGCCGCTATCGTTTCTTTATCTAGTTCTAACTCTGCTAAAATAATCCCTACGCATAAAGGATGAATGATATAAGGTTCTCCTGATTTACGCATCTGCCCTTCATGAGCTTTTTTGGCTATTTTATATGCTTTATCAATCATACTCAGATCTGTAGAAGGATGATACTTTAAAATCTCCTTCACAAGAACATCATATAAAATCTTGGGATCTGTAAAATCTGCTGGCTTTAATAATTGTTGTTCCTCTGATCTTTCTATCGTATTTTCTTTCTCTACAGATATTTTCTTTTTTTCCTCTGTCACATTCATCACCATTCCCATCCATTAATAAGGATATTATAATTATTTTTGTCGAAAAAAGCAACGTATTTCTATAACCTATATCCTCTAATCCAGAATCTATTTTAAGCTAAATTCCTTATCCATGTTCCTGCCATCGTAATCCAATTCTGGCACTCTAAAACTATCAAATTCTCTTCATTCGCCGGATTCGTTTCTCCATTTGCAAGAGATAATCCATGTCTTCCTCTCTGATAAATATGCAGTTCAAAAGGAATATTCTTCTTCCTAAGCGCATGAGCAAATAAAAGACTGTTCTCCACTGGCACGCTTTCATCTTCAAAAGTATGCCATAAAAAGACAGGCATCATATCCTCTCCTACCTGATTTTCCAAAGAAACCAATTCCTTCCTCTCCTCATACTCTTCCCCTAATAATGCCCGAAAAGAATCCTGATGTGCAAACTCCCCTGATGTAATCACTGGATAGGCAAGTATCAAACCATCTGGTCTTATTCTTTTTGGTTCTATCTTAAGGGCTTCATAGACAAATTCTTTATTCCAAAAAGTCCCCAAACTAGCAGCTAAATGACCTCCTGCAGAAAATCCCAATAAAACAATCTTCTTTTCCTCAATATGCCATTCCTTTGCATGTTCTCTAATCAAATGAATCGCTTTCGCCGCCTGCAGCAATGCCATAGGAAACATTACTTCACAACTATAGTGCAATACAAAAGCCTGAAATCCCATCGCGTTCATTTGAATCGCTACTGGTTCTGCTTCCCTGTCTGACGTAAACCGATATCCGCCTCCGGGAAGAATTAAAACAGCTGGTCTCTTCCTATCCACTTTCATATTTGCTAAATCATCCAATAGATAAGTATCTAATTCTGCTTTGAAATTCTGATCTTTATTATTTCCATTTATTTCTATTTCAATCTTTTTATTTATCATTCTTTTCCTCTCCCATTTGAATATTGGAGAGAACAGAAAATCTTTCTATTCTCTCCAATCCTTTCTCTACTTAAAATCCTTTTTATTTTCCTTCATAACAGATAACAGAAGAAACTTCAATCTTTTTATCAGTCAATTTTTCTCTTCCCTTTAATCCTGCCAGTTCCATTAAAAAAACAACCTTTACCACTTCGCCACCCAATGTTTCTATAAGTTTTACAATCGCTTCTATCGTTCCTCCTGTAGCCATTAAATCATCAATAATTACAACTTTTTGTCCCGGTTTTATCGAATCTTTATGCATCTCTATCACAGCACTTCCATATTCCAAATCATACTTCATCTGAACAGTTTCACAAGGAAGTTTTCCTTTTTTTCTGACAGGCACAAATGCCTTATGCAAATTATAGGCGATTGGCACTCCAAAAATAAATCCTCTGGACTCTGGTCCAACAATCACATCAAATTCTACACCTTCCAACTCCTTCTGCATTAAGTCAATCGATAATCTTAGTCCATCTGCATCCTGCAATACAGAAGTGACATCTCGGAAAATAATTCCCTCCTCTGGAAAATCTGGAATACTTCTAACATACTCTTCTATTTTCTTCATAGTTCTTCATTCTCTCCCTTTTTCTTTATTTCTCAGTTTGTTTCTTTCTATTTATCTTCTATATATCATGGTCTATTTTTTATAAATGAGCTAAAAATATCATAGCACAATTTTCCTTTCTTGTGAAGCTTTCTATCATTAAAAACTTTTATCAATCTTACTATTTTGACTAAAGGTTCGCATAGGAACGAATCCCTATTCCAACGAAGCCGCGCTTTCGCTCCGTGTAAGACTACGCGGACACTAAATTCGCCGTTTCGCTTCTTGCGATTGTTTTATATAAGTGGCTTAATAATCGACAAACTTGTTCATACTTTTTTGTTCCTATAATATCAAAATTTTCTAACTGGAGGTAGTTTTTATTAGTACCGCGTAGTCTTTCACGGGGCGAGAGCGCGGCTTCGCTGGAATAATTTCTTGCCGTGCGAACCTCCGATCAAAACTTCCCCCTAACTACTTCTTAATCCCTATCTCTTATCCTTATAAATAATGAGTGATCACCATCTGAATCTTCTTATTCCCCCGATATTCATTAATAGATGGATAATATAAAACAGATATTTTCTCTTTTGTTATCGTATCTTCTATAAACTCCTCTCCATTTCCAAAATAAATCGCATCAATCTGGTTTCCATTTTCTTCTTCTAATAACAGTTTAACTGCATTTCTATTCTTTCCCACTATATTTTGCATCAAAATTTTCAGATTTTTCTCAGCGAATACTGGCTTTTCATTTCCCTTTCCAAAAGGTTCTAATATAGTCAAACTGTCTATAAATTTTTCTGTTACATAATACATTGGCATCGCTACATCAATCCAACGCACTGGTATCAAATCTGCCTCTGTCAAAGTCGTCTTTTCATTGACAGAGCGCCGAAAGAGTTCCAGATTCTCTTCTTTTAAAGATAATCCTGCTGCCATCGGATGACCTCCAAATTTTTCCAGATATTCTTTGCTCTTTACTAATTCTTCATACATAGAATATGTTTCAATAGAACGCCCCGAACCTTTTATTCCCTCTTCCGCCTTTGTCAATACAAAAACAGGTTTATAATATTTTTCACGAATACGCCCCGCGATAATCCCTGCTAAACTCTCATGACACTCTGGCAGATAAACGACTAATACTTTATCCTGTTTTAAATCCGTACTTTCGATTAAAGAAACTGCCTGCTCCACTCCTTCTTTTGTCATCATTTTCCTGCTGTCATTCAATGCCTTGAGTTCTCCTGCCGCCTCATCTGCTATCTTTTTATCCTCTGCCATCAACAATTCCAGCGCTCTTTTTGCCGTATCTAAACGTCCTCCTGCATTTAAACAAGGACCTAAAATAAATCCAATATGATAGGCATTTATGCTTTCCGCCTCGATTTCATTTACTGATATCAGAGATTTCAGCCCCAGATTTTTCGTTTTATGTAATCTCTTTAGACCTTCTTTTACTAAGATGCGATTTTCTCCTAATAAATCCATCACATCTCCCACTGTCGCGATTGCCGCGAACTCTAAAAATTCCTCCGCCTCTTCCTTTGAATATCCTAACCGTTCATAAAGAGCCATCACTAATTTATACGCCACTCCTGCTCCACAAAGTCCTTTAAATGGATATTCACAATCACTCTGTTTTGGATTAATCACCGCATCTGCTTCTGGCAATATATAATTTCTATTTCCTTCTATTTGCTCATAAGGGATATCATGGTGGTCAGTGATAATCACTGTCATTCCCAAACTTTTCGCAAATTTCACTTGTTCTCTTGCCGAAATCCCATTATCGCAGGTAACAATCGTATCGATTCCATCTTGATACGCCTGTTCTATCAACCGCTCATTTATCCCATATCCATCCATAATTCTATGTGGAATTTCTCCATCTACGACTGCGCCACACCTTCTAAATGCCATCCATAAAATATAAAGAGAACTTACTCCATCTACATCATAGTCCCCAATAATCCGAATCGCTTTCTTTTTTTCTATCTTCTCTACTAAAATATTCACTCCCTTTTCCATATCCTTCATCAAAAAAGGAGAATACATATCTTCTTTTGTTCCATGTAAATATAACCCTATCTCCGATTCCCCTATCACATCTCGATTCCGAATCACTCTCGCCAATACAGGGTCTATTTCAAATTTCTCTCCGATTGCCTTAAAATCCGCTCTTTTACTATAAATCATCCACTTTTCCATATAAAACTCCTATGTTTGTATTTTATTTCTTTCTATTATAGCACTTCTTTTTTATTTATCCTATCATAATTCTTTGTTCTTTTTTATGATTCCTTTCTTTTTTACCTTTTTCGCAATTCTTAAATTTTTTTATTACTCTTTACCGAATGTTTCGTTTGTAGTATGCTTATTGTGGCAAGATTATATCAGATAAAAAACTTATGCTTTTCCATAAAAAAGCCATGAGTAAAAAAATCTTTCGCGAATTGCACATATGCTTCGGAAAAATATAATACCATAGCATATAACACTATCTTCCAGCAAAACGCAGAAAATTTTTACATAATCATATATCTATCATGCCTCACTAAATCTAAATTTAAATAGAAAGGAATTATTTTATGCTTAAAATGTATCGTATTGTTCGCCAGTTTCTCCATAAAGTAGAAAGTGATTATGTAAATGCCTTTTCCGGTCAGGCAGCTCTATTTTTAATTATTTCTATCTTTCCTATGATTATGATGCTTTTAAACTCCATTCAATTTCTGCCCATCACAAAAACTCAGTTTCAAACCCTCGCGGTCAAAGTGATACCCGATTCTTTTATTCCTCTCTTCATCAGCATCACGGAAGACCTCTATAAAAAATCTTCTGGAACTTTATTATCGGTATCCGCAATTGCCACTGTCTGGTCCGCTTCCCGTGGGGCGCTATCCATTATATCAGGCTTAAACTCCGTATATGATATCGACGAATCACGTAACTACTTGGTACTGAAAATCATGTCTTGTCTATATACAATTGGTTTCGTGGTCATCATTATCCTCTCTTTAATGCTTTTAGTATTTGGAAATAAACTATACCTGTTTATTATCACCCGATACCCCTTTTTAGAAACCATAGCCAATATCTTCATCAGCGCAAGAGCCATGTTTGTATTATGCACTTTAACCTTATTTTTCGCACTGATTTATAAAGTCCTCCCTAACCACAAAGCTCCTTTCTTTCAACAGCTTCCCGGGGCATTATTTTCAGCGGCAGGATGGATGTTATTCTCTTTCTTCTTCTCCATCTATATAGATAACTTTGGAAATTATTCTTATATGTATGGAAGCTTAACTACTATTATATTATTAATGCTGTGGCTCTATGTTTGTATGTATATTTTATTTTTAGGAGGCGAAATCAATATATTCTTTCAGCCATGTATCTCTCATTTTATGTTAAAACTAAAACATAAAAAAGAAAAATCCTCAGTATAACAAACATATACCATCCCCCTAAAGCTATGAAACCATATACCCCAAAAACTTGTTCATAAAAAAACATACCACTAAGCTTCATAAAAAGTCATCTTATCATCAAAGCAGCCGTGGGAAGGAAGTATTCCAAAAGAAACCCCTTAGAAGACGCTTGCCCATTAATGAGCAGCCCTGATAAGGGTTGCGAATTTAGTACCACGTAGTCTTACACGGAGCGAAAGCGCAGTTTCGTTGGAATACTTCCTTCCCACAGCGGAAACCGGGCGAAAATCAAAAACAGGAAACCCACACAATCTAATACACATTTTCAATCTCTATCCCCGTATAAAAAAACTTTAAAATATCTAAATATGACATCCCATTTCCCACCATAGTTTTTACTCCATTCTGACTCATACCTGCTCCATGTCCAAATCCTCCTCCATAAATCTGATATCCCTCTAACACCCCTTCCTCTTGCACTTCTTCTAGTATAAAAAATCCACTCGGCAACATAGAAAAATTCTGTAATACTTCTCCATCATTTCTATTCAGTGCCTGATTTTTAGGCGTTAAAAAGGTTCTAATCGCATATTCTTTTTCTATAATAGCTGTCCCTTTCTCCCCCACAATCGTTAATTCCTTCGCAATACTTCCCACACCTCTTCGTGTCACTTCCATTTTCACCACATGTCCCGTCTGCTCTAATAGCCCTTTCTCAGACAAACAGCGGTCGATATCCTCTAAACTAAAAAATATATTCCAGCGATACCAAGGAAACTCTCTGTCATAAGAATCATAATCTCTATTCTTAATAAACTCCACAAAATCTATTTCCTCTTGCGATTCCCCTACATATTTTCCTTGTATATAAGGCAAATTTATCCCTTCTCCCCAGATATCTGCATTTGTAGTATGTCCACAAGAAGTAGAAAAATAATAAGCTTCTATGACATCTCCCTGATATGTCATAATTTGTCCTTTTGTTTCTTCCACTGCCTGTATCGCCTGCTCAGAATCTCCTTGATTATTATAAACTTGATAACTTGTACTGTCATTGACATGTGCCCCAAATTCGCTCAATTTATTCGCTAATATCTGACGATATGCATAACTTCTAGCACAGACTGCCTGTGCTTTTAATGCCTCTATCCCATAACTGGCTGGCATTTCACTGGGCACGACGGAATACAAATATTTTTCTAAGGAAATATCATTGATTAAAATAAGACCTTCTGTTTCTTTTCTAATTTCTAAGTTCCCATAATAAGAAGGATGTCCTTGACTACGGCTTATTGATAAAATAGTAGTTTTATCTTCTTCTGACAGAGGTTTTATTTGAACAGATCCATTTTTTAACTCCTCACACTCTAAATTAAACATCAATTCTGTATTAGGGGGATATTCTACTTGTTCTTCTCCACAAAATAAGTAAAAGCCCTTTTCTGAATAGATTTGGATTTCATTATGATATTGTCCTTCAAAATTGTCTGTCATCAAAAGTACTCTGATATTTTTCGCTTCTATTGGCTCTTGTATGACTGCTCCACAGACTTTTCCATCTCCTACAATAAATTCCTGCGCATCATATCCTACTAAAATATTCGTATAGGAAAGCTGTTCTAGCGTTCCATAATTTTTATACACCGCAAAATTTTCTGACATGGGTATCTTGCCATATCCTTCAATTTCAATAAAATCCTTACTGATAGCTAATACTTTTCCACGAATGGTATCTGTTTTCATCGCGATTCTGACTACTCTATTATCTATCACTTCAATGTCTGCTAATACATCCTTTAATTCTTCTATTCCCTCTGCATAAAACTCCTGCAGCTTTCCTTCTGCATATACATATAAGATTCCATCCTGATAAGTTACAATCCATGCATTTTCAAATATTCGTTCCTCAGCCATCGTTTCTGTCGGATTTTCTTGTCTTTCTTCTTCTTTTTGGAAACTCATTTTCCAGAGCAACAATCCTGATAAGCACAATAAAATGAAAGCTATCACCCTTATTTGGCTTCCCTTTTTTCTTTTTCTCATGATCTCTCCCTAAACTTTGGACAACTGTTTTTCTATTATATGATTTTCAGAATAAAAAAATGTATCAAAAATGTCAAAAAATAGAAATCGAGTAGGGAAGAGACATCTTCCTTACTCGCCGCGCGACCCGTGCGCGCCTTAGCGGCGTATTTCCTCTGTACGGGTCTTCGCATAATTAAAAAAAGCAGTCCAAAGACTGCTTTTTCTTCTTTTGTTATGCCCCAAAATGCCGTTTCTTATTATTTTGACGCCTAGCCACAGCTAGGTGGGTGACCGCAGCTGACATTCTGCCTTCCACTCAGAGGAGGCTTGACATCCTGACCAGCAATATAGGAATCCCATAATCGTAAATGTAGGTTCAAAAAAATAAGAGTATCGAACACCTCAGGAAACAGAACTATTTTTTCTATAAATTATTATACTGTATTCTATCCAATTTTTCAAGTTTAATTTGTCGTATTCCTTAGTAATTTTAGTAAAATATGAAAAATCCTGTATTTCCTATAATATATATATTATCCTGTCTTCTCTTTATGCCTGAAATACTAAGAATAAACTAAAAATAAATAAAAATGCGCTTAAAAGCGCATTATCATTTAGAATACAAAAATTTTATTCCTACTTTTATTTAAATCATACTTTATAGAGAGTTAAAATAATAGTGTAAACGGATATTTTCTTAATCTTTTGAAGAGAGATAATGCATTCTTCCTTTCATATTTTTTGGCTTTTCTCCTATTTCAAAATTGTCAGCCCGAATATTGCTAGTGAAATCTTTGTTCATCTGTATCGCACACTCAGGGCAATATCTGCCATATCGAATATCTGTATTGCAGATCTCACATTTCAGGAAAATAGGAGAATCTTCTGGAACTTCTAATCGGCTATCTCTTAAATATTGATATATTTGCCTTTCACTCACTCCAAGAGCACCACTCACTTCTAATACCGTAGCATTAGCATGAGTCCAAATATATTCTTTCACTTTATGAAATGTTTCATTATCAATTTTGGTACATCGTTCACAATATCCATAGCCATAACCAAAATAGTGAAATACTCTTCCGCAACGCTTACAATTTCGCACTTGACCTTTTTTATTCAATCGATTTTTTTCGGTTTCCATTTTGCTGCCTCCAAATCAGATAAATTTGCTAAAAATTTACATTATAATTTTCTATATTTATCGGAATAATCGCTTTATTTTATAATATTTTTATAGAAAAAATTAAAATATTGTTTATTTTTTTAGGATAACACACTTTTTGCATGATAACTAATCATAAATGTCTACAAATTCCGCAGATTAAGTTATTATAACACAAAAAGACCCCTACAAAAAATCTCGCGATAATTTTTTGCAGCAGTCTTTTTGTCATTCTATCTATTTCTACTCTTTTCCAATTTTGTCAAATATTTTTATCTTTTTATTTTAATTCATCGACAACTTTTTGAATAGCTGCAATAGCATCTTCTGGAAGTTTATCGTAACCTTCTTTTGCGGTATCACAAGATGTTACAAATTTCACTCTATCCTGCATACGAGCTTTTAATTGTTCTAGATAATTTGCATCGTTCATATCTGGTATAAAACCTTCCCATTCAAAAATTTCGATATCAGAGAAAGGTCCCCATTGTTTAAATTCTGCTTTTCCTTCTACAATCGCTTCCAAAATTCCAAGAGTATCAGCAGGTTTTACTTTTTTACCCATGAAATCTCCGGTATTCACGATATAACAGTCTACATTTTTCTCAGCAACTAATTTTTTGAATTTTTCATAGTCATTTGCTAATGGATAAGTTCTAAATGGATTAGCATAAGGAACTACTACTAATGCATTCGGATCTACACCCTCTGCCAGTCTTTCTGCAGAAGATCTCTTTGTAGCAAGAGTTGCTCCCATCACAGATGCTAATGATGCACCTTTTAATTTCACTACAGGAGGAATGGTAGGATCTTTCATAATCCAGAAAATAGCATTTACAGGAGCATCAATTTTGTCTACACGGTTTGGAGACCACAATTTAGATTTAATAGCACGTCCATTTCCATTGCGGATATCTTCGGTCACAAGCTGAATCTTACCTTCTTCATCTAAAGTTGCTGCATTGTTCATAACGGTTAAAAGATACTTATTATCATCACAGCCTGTCGGATAATCTTGAGTTTTATCAAAATATGTAGGCTCTAATGCGATAGAAGCACAGGTATCAGAATTGATGATAAATGCGTCATCATGAAGCACTTTAATTTCATATTTTCCGCCATGTTTTGCATGAGTGAGAGTGGATTTTCCAGAACCAGATAAACCGAATACAGAAGCAACATATTTCTTTCCATCTGCCAGTAAATATTCTTTCTGTCCGCCATGACAAGAAGCATATCCATTACGATTTGCAATAGCCCAAGCCATCGTCAATGTGCCTTTTTTATGTTCTCCGAAATATCTCATTCCTAAGATAGCAGCACAGTTTTGGTCTGTATTAAAATAGCATAAGCATTTTGGATCATATCCAGGCTTATTTGTTCCCGGCCATTGAGGATTGGAGAAAATATAGATATCTGGCTCTTTTCCATCTCCTACCGGTTTAGAATCTTTATACATCTTCACATAATCATCAGACATATATTGGAAATTTAACATCCAAGAATACATGAGATTTTCTTCGCCTTCTGGAATCAATAAATGAGCTTTCACCATAAATTCTGGATCAAGTCCAACATATACTTCTGCATGATACATTTTTTTCCATCTTATATCATATACAGCATCCATCACCATTTTATCTAATTCATCACAATTTACATTCGGTTCTCCAGCTATTCTTCTAGCTGCTGCATAACGTCCTGTGATTGAACCATCATTGAATAAAAGAACTTTTGCATCCTTTTCAAGACCAAATTCTTCTCCTCTATATACAGGCATATCTGTAACAATTGTTCCCGGAGAATTTTTTGCCAGTTCATATGCCTGTTTTAATGTGTTTACTTTTACTACATTGTTTCCATAAAAAGCTGTTTCAATAATAGAACGTGTTCTAGAAAAACCCGGCTTGTTAGCACCGATTTCACTGATTGGATAATAAGCTTTTGTTGACATTTTAATTCCTCCTTAATCATATCAAATTTTTTTTATTATCTCATTTTGTGAAAAAAAAGTCAAGCAATGAATGAATGAAAAATCTATTAAATATTTATAAATTGCTATTATTTAGCTATAATTCCAATTTTATCCTTAATAAGAGCGAAATTAAGGAAAAAGGGAAGAGAACATTTTGACGAAAGGGGCGCTACGGCAAGGAAATATTCCAGCGAAGCCACGCTTTCGCTCCGTTCCAATGTCATTAAGTTAAGAAAAGTACCTTGATAATGAAATAAAAATCTCAAAAAAGTGCTTGACAAATGCTTAAAAAAATGTTGTGTAGTCTCTAAATAGATACATTTTGGAGGTACAGCATATGAATATTTCCTTATCTGTAAAAAACTTATTATGGAAACATGTCGAACAGATGGCACAACATAAAGAGGATTTTGTGAAAAGACCCTTTCAAGATTTCAGCCGAAATTCAAAACTTTCTTTCCAAAATACAATCATGTCCCTAATCTCTATGGAACGTGGTTCTATATCCAGTGAATTACAAAAGTTTTTTGATTACTCTATTGATACACCTACCTCTTCTGCCTTTGTTCAACAGCGGGATAAATTGAAACCAGTTGCTTTTGAGCATCTTTTTCATGCATTTTCCAAGGAGTTTTCTTCTCAGCAATATCATGGTTTTTCCCTATTTGCTGTAGATGGCTCTGTTCTTCTCATCCCTCTTGAAAAAGAAAACAAAGCCTATCGCTATTTCTGTAGAAAGGGGCAGCAATGCTACCATCAGCTTCATCTCAATGCCGTTTATAACTTGATGAACCATCAATATGCAGCAGCATATATCGAGCCAAGGAAAGGACATAATGAAAGAAATGCTTTCCATCACCTTTTTGAGAAACATTCATTTGCTCCTCATTCTATTTTTATCTTTGACAGAGGCTATCAAGAATACTCTCTTATGGCTCATATTGCCAGTAAGAACCAGTTTTTTCTGATACGAGCAAAAGATTGGAATACAGGTGGTATATTAAAAGGAATTTCCCATCCTGACGAAGAAGAATTCGATTTTATCTATGACAAAATATTCGTACACAAAATACGATCTAACCTTAGAAGTAACCTGGAAGCATATCACAGAGTTCATTCCACTTCTACACCATATTTTTTGAATGAAAATGTAAAAGAATACCATATGGCATTTCGCGTGGTAAGGATTCCGCTGGGAAATGGGGCATACGAATGTTTGCTGACTAATCTTCCTTCTGATAAATTTGATAAGAATTCATTAAAAGAACTCTATCATATGCGCTGGGGGATCGAAACATCTTTTCGGCATTTAAAGTATTCCGTTGGTCTTTTGGATTTTCATTCTAAAAAAGTGGAGGCGATCGAAATGGAACTATGGGCACGATTGATTCTTTCCAATTATTCCAGAGCAGTTACCAATCAGTTAACCAAAAGAACGTATCAAAGTAAATATATTTGTCAGCTTAACATTACAAATGCAATCCATATATGCTGCAAATTTTTGAAATTATGTGGGAATATGCTTTCCAAGAATGCAGATTTTCTTATTTCAAGAGAGCTGCTCCCAATCCGCCCAGACCGAAGCAGCTTAAGAAAAAAATCAACACAGCGACCACATAAATTTAATTACAGATCGATGTGAATCATAGAAAGTATAACATAAGTTGAGGCAGATTTCCATCTGTTTTATTAAAGTATGCTAAAATCCGCATAATACTCAAAAATTTGAGATTTTTATTTTATTCTCAAGGGTCATTTTTTTAACTTAATGACATTGCGCTCCGTTCCAGACGTAGCGGTACTAAATTCGCAGCTCCGCTTCCTGCGGAACTGCGAATTTAGTACCGACGTCTTCCAAGGGGCTTCTTTTGGAATATTTCCTTGCCTCCGCTCGGTTGTTGACTGTTCTAACTTATGAAAAGACTGAATGGTATATAACATAAATTATTTTTTTATATATCAGGGTTTTTACATAGAATTAAAGGTTTATTAAGACAGAGGAACTATATGTGATATAATTTTGGTCTATAATTTATTGAATATACAAATCTTCTAATTATTTTCTTATTAAATAAATGCATACCTAAATATTAGATCATTAATTTTAAATATTATTAAAATTGGTATTTTACCTACATATTGTACAATCCAAAGTATAATAGCTAATGAAATGTAAAATAAAGCTTTTAAATTATCTATTGTATATCCACCATATAAAACCTTATCTCGTTTTTAATCCAATTTATCTTTCATATCTCGAAAATAGCTTATTGCAAATACTGTATCTTCCAAAGAATAATATTTTTAGTATATTTATTAAAAAATTATATATCCTTTTGAAGAGCTACACTTTTTTCATCTTGTTTTTATGCAATATTTTCATTTGCTATAACACAACTTTTTGAAAAATGAAATATCTCACCTGATACATGACCGAGGAGTTAATGCTAACATAATAAAACAACTAGCAGTCACTATAATAAATAAATATACATTTTCTAAAAAGTTCTCTATATTCTTTTTTAAATAGATCATTATAAATAATAATTTATATATTTCTACAATAAATATATGAAATTATTATCCTTTATACTTTTCATATAAGGAAGGTGTAATAAATATCACATCTAAACTATCCCTATTTCTTTTTAAATAAGTAATAATAGCACGATTAATATCATTCATTTTTTCAAAATCAATACTACCTATCATTTTTTCATCATAATAATTATTAAAGCAATTATCATCAAAACCATCATATCCTGCTAATGCAACCTTTTTCACCTTTGCACTTTTTAAAATATTTAACATCATAATACCTGAATTATCAGATATAGTTCCTTCTTCCTCTATATAAGAAGAATAATTTACAACACAAACTTTTTCTTCACATACAATATTAGACGTACAAATTATCCTATTTTCAATCTGTCTAACCTCATCCTTAATTTCTCTAAAACGTTTTAAATTGCTTATAAATATTCTATCACATGATACAAAATCAGAAATATGATTAATACTAATAATAATCGGATTTTTTTCTTTAATATATTGTAAAATTTTCTTTCTATGTGTTATTAATGTTTTTCCTGGAGCTAAAACTAAAACATTTTGATTAAAACAAAGAGTTTTGATTTTCTCAATTGCTTCTGTATCATCTATCAAATTTTTTTGATATTCAAAATATAATTGATCAATATAATCCTTATCAAACAAATATCGTTTCTCTGGCTGAATTTTTCTCATAATATGATTAATATCTTTTATAAACAATGTCTGCATACTTGTTAAATATGTGGCATAATTTGGATGACAATCATTTACAGCTGCAATATAATAAGGTACAGAATACCCCCATGAATGTGTCTTGAAAATTGGCATAATATGCTCGTCCATGATTTCTAAAATAGGCAAAATATTATATTTATTTTCAATATTTTCATTAATATATTGAAGCATCAATTCTGTGCAAAGATTACCTGCTCCTCTTCCCATTCCAAACACAGAAGTATCAATAATAATTTTACGTTCTGAATGTAATGCAATCAATTCTTGTGCATTAGAAAAAGAAAGTTGTAGATTATTATGAGAATGAAATCCTATTTTTATAGTTTTACAAAGATTATTATCAATTAAATAAAACATTCTAAGAATATCCTTTTTTCTCATTGTACCGAAACTATCTACTATATAAAATGCTTCTGGCTTACTTTCATTTGCCCATTTGATTAACTTCAGCAATTCTTCATCTGTATAACGCATTGTGACCATTGGCTGGAAAAATACTTTATATCCTTTATCTTGTAATTTTAAACACATTGTTTGTGCTTCATCTAATTGATGTTTGTGAAAGGCAATACGTATGGATTTTATTTTTCCACCAGAATAAGCCTCTATCTCATCTATACAATATTCTCCGCTATTAATCATAAGAAGTAAATTATTTTGTTTCACTCTTTCAAAATACTTCTCTGCTTCCGAAATCGTATAAAAAATACTTTTTTCTGAAGAACTTTCTTTTTGTTGACTAAGAAAACCACATTCGATTAATTCTACAGCAGCCATACTAATATTCTCTGCTATTTTACTAATCATTTTTGTTCCAAAGCTCCAATTATTTACGTATCCACCATCTCGAAGCGTACAATCCAATATCTCGATTTTTGACATTTTTCTTTCCTCTTAAATGTATTCTTTCTTTTTTTCCTTCTGATATCTAAAATAATTAAAAACTGCATCTGCAATCTCAAAGTCCTCTGGTTCATCTATATCAATTCCCTCTATTTCACCTACTTCCACAATATATGGATTCCTTCCAATCCTTCGATTAAATTCCGTTATAATTTCTGAACGATAAATATAAAATCCACTGGTTTCTTCATAATAAAGGGGTAAATCCTGCGTTCTTGGAATACAATTAAGATTATAATTAAATGGTATACCATCTTTCCACAAAAAATCTTGTATTTTTTTTGCTGCGAATGCAGAGTCATAACTTCCTGAATAAACTGCATTTAATCCTTTTTCAATACTTTTTGCTGTAACAAATGGTGCTGTAGTATGTGCCATCACATATATATCTGCTGAAACATCTTTTGCAAAACATTGAAGCACTTCATTTATTTTTGTACTATCCTGATCTAATTGCTCTGAACGCATCAAATAATTTACTCCTTTTGGAAGATAATTTTGAATATCAGGGTTACTACAATAAACATACACTTCATCAATAGAGTGTCTTAATAATAAAAGTGTAGACAAAATATAATAACAAAGTGGTTTCCCATTTGTAAAACATTTTATATTTTTTTGTGGTAATCTGCTACTATTTAATTTCATAGGTACAACAGCAACAATCTTCATTATTTTTTCTCCATAAATTAAAATTTTTTTATTATATACTACTCCTTAAAAAAGTTCTATATAAAAAACACTTTCATCTCTATCTAGCTCATCTTTTCTATATAAACTAAAGTTGTTTCCTATACCAAATCAAATTTTCCAATATATCTTTTTCATAAAATTTCTTATAAATAGAAGGAATATTGGAACACAATTCAAATTTATACTTATCATAAAATCTAATTGCTCTCAAATTTTTCTTTAAAACACACCAATATACTATATCTAAGTTCCATTCTTTTTTGGCTATTTCAAATATCTGATTCATTCCAAAGATAGAATAACCTTTTCCCATAGCTCTCTTTCTTATGGTAATCGCAAATTCTGCACTTTTTAGGTCTGTATTCATATGTTTCAAACTAACTGTTCCCATATAAGTGTCCTTATCGTCCACAATAGCTAAATGAATATTTTCACGATCTGTTATGCTTTCTTGAATAAAAGAAATACAATCATCTATAGTTTTTTTTGAAAAATCGGTAAATAAATCTTTTATGACTTCATGATCTTGCATCCATTCCAGCATAAATTCTGCATCTTTTTCCTTTAATTTTCGTAAATTCATTGATTTCTTTTATACCTAAATCTTCTTTCTTTTTTATTTTTTATAACTATTGATTACGTTTATAATATATTCAATCTCTTCTTCCTTCAAACCATAATACATAGGTATGCTAATTACCCCCTTGGCAAGTTTTTCGGTTAAAGGAAAATCTCCTTTTACAAAATCTAAACTTTCATATGCTTTTTGCAAATGTATGGGAATGGGATAGTGTATATTCGTTTCGATTCCATAATTATTTAGATACTCTTTTAAATCATCCCGCTTTTCACAATAGAGTACAAACACATGCCAAATACAATAACATTCTTTATCTCCTTTTACGGGAAGTTTTATCCATGAATTATGTATGGAGGACAAATATTTCTCTGCAATCCGATTTCTCTCTTGATTCCATTTCTCTAATTCTTGTAATTTAATACGTAAAAAAGCTGCTTGTAATTCATCTAATCTGGAATTTGTTCCTTGATATAAATGAATATATTTTTTCTCCGATCCATAATTTCCTAACATTCTCACCTTTTTTGCTAGTTCGATATCATTTGTCACTACCATCCCCGCATCTCCTAATGCCCCTAAATTCTTACCAGGATAAAAACTAAATCCGGCTGCGTCACCAAAAGAACCTGCTCTTTTTCCTTTATAACTTGCTCCATGTGCTTGTGCTGCATCTTCGATTACTTTTAATCCATATTTTTGTGCAATAGAACAAATCTTATCCATATCTGCGATTCTTCCATATAAATGTACGGCAATAATAGCTTTTGTTTTTTTTGTAATTTTCTCTTCTATTAAATTGGGATTTATGGTATAAGTATCTTCATATGGCTCTACTAAAATCGGAATAGCTCCTGTATAAGAAACCGCCAAAGCAGTTGCAATAAAAGTATTGGATGGAATAATCACCTCATCTCCTTTTCCAATTCCCATAGCACGTAAAATTAAATATAATGCATCTAATCCTGTACCGCATCCAACTCCATATTTTACCCCACAAAATTCTGCAAATTCTTGCTCAAATTTTTCCAACTCTCTTCCCATAATAAAATGATTATTTCTATAAATCTCTAAAAACTTTTTTTCTATTTGTTCCTGCAATTCTGTATGCATCTTTTCAAATGAAACAAAAGGTATCTTCATAATTTTTCTCCTTTTATCATTTCCATAAATTGCTCATAATCACGAATATAATCTGACTCATCATAATATTCGGAAGCTAATACCATCAAAACCGCATCTGAAGAGAAATCATACATTTCTCTCCACATATGATTTGCAATATATAATCCTTCATATGGCTTTTCTAAAGAAACAATTTTTTTTTCTATTCCGTTATCAAGAAGAACTTTACAAGAACCATGGATACAGATTAAAATCTGTTCTAAACATTTATGTGCATGAAAACCACGGTGAACTCCTTCTCCGGTATCATACATGTAATAAACACGTTTTATTTGAAATGGAATATCCTTAAATTCCTCCAACGCTACCAGTTGCCCTCTTTCATCTCCATGCTGTTGAAACATATACTTTAATATCTGCATACCAGAGCCTCCTAACTAAATCGCTTAAACACACTTATTTCATAATTCCTAAACTACAATGGTCTCCTATCGGAAACTTATGTAAGATTATATTATTTTCTTTCTCGTAATCTTCCACTGCTTTCTCCACTCCCAAATACCCAGGATTAAAATAGTCATGAATTAATACTACTCCTCCACAAACTAATCTTGGCATAAAATATCTTAGCCCTTCTAAAATAGGATGATATAAATCAAAATCTAAATTAACAAAAAAGTATTTCATATTTTCTAATCCTTTTACTGTTTCTGGAAAATATCCTTTTCTAATTACTGCTTTTTCCTTAAATGGTAGTTTACTAAGAACAATTTCTTCACTTGTTATACTTAAATGACCTTCCTCTTCGTTAGAATATCCATTCTTTTTTTCAATATCAATATCTCTTTTATCAAATCCCTCAAAGGTATCAAATAAGTACAAGTCAGAATCTGGAAAACAAAAATTAATTTCTTTCGCAAAATCACCTTGAAAAACTCCACCTTCTGCAACCGCGTATTTTTTTGCAATTTCCTTATTTATCTTTGCAAAATCACGTAAAAAATTAATCCTTGCATTCACCTGTGTTTCAATATAATTTGTTTTTATTTTTCCTTCTTCCACCCCAGCTTCTAACAATTGTTTCCGAATAGTATTTAATCCTGTTAAAGAACCAATAATAATTTCATCATATTCTATGGAATTCAGCACTTCTGCATTACCAAGTACAGGAATTCCATCTAATTTTATTTTTCCCCCCCCCCATCGTGATTTATCATTATCCAAAAATCCTACCACCTTTTTAAACTCTTTTATCTCATGATAAATTTTCTGTCCAGTACTTCCTGTTCCAAAAATAAGTGTTTTCTTCATAATTTCCTCCTAATTTTTAATTACATTTCTATTTTTTAAAATTTCTTTACAATATAGTGTTCCTTCTTTTCTATCATTGGCTATTTTTATAACTTCTTTTACATTTCCAATGAAAGTTTCTGCTGAAGAAGAATATAGTGTAACCACTTTATTTAACTTTAATTTTTTAGAAATACAAAGTATTTCAGAAGAGATCATACTATCTATTAAAATTCCTTCTAGTTTCCCGTGATAGTCTGTCTTATCTCTAGGATGAGATTTTATCAATAATTTACACTCCTGATTTAATTGATATATTTTTATAATTTCTTGATATACTTTTATTTGATCTTCTTCGCTCTCTAAATCTCCTTCTATGTATAAAGGATTTGTTAATAAAATATTATACTCTTTATCATAATCAAAATTTCCTATATAACTTTTCATGTAAATATCTAAGATTGTTTCCCTTTGTTTCTCCGATAATTGTTTCAGATGCTTTTCTACATTCCAAAATAATAATTTACGCTTTTTTAAAAATGGAAGTTGATCTTTTCCTCTATCGGAATTTACTTCCATGCCTAAACAATATTGAGAAGCAATCTCAATTCCGGTTGTGATATGATACTTGTCTAAAATTATTTCACCATAGTGAAATAAACTGCTCAAAGCAGAATAATTCGCCTTTATATAGACATCTTTTGCATGTTCTATCATAAAATGGGGTATTTTATTAACCGTCAAATAATTCGCTATTACAAATGCACCATCGGTACAATATATCTCATCATATTGAGAAAAATCTATTTCTATTTTTATATCTTTTAATTTCTGTTTACAGGAAATATCATAAAAATACTTCCATATTTTTAATTGATATATTCTTTCCTTTATTACATTCTTATTACGTTTATGCAATGCCATATAATATTTTAAATTTAATTTTTTTATATCAAAATAATATACGTTCCTAAACAATTTACTTTCTTTCATTTTTTCTATTATATCCACCATTTTTTCTAAACGATTCGTAATTACAACATCATAAATATCCTCTTTATTTAAGGATGCTTTCATTAAAACTTTATATAAAACATAAGGATATTCACATATAAATATTTTTTTCACTTTCATACCTCACTTCTTTAAATATATCCAAAGTCCAATAAAAACAGCTACCATTTCTGAAACCATTAAGTTTAAATACAGACATGACGCTCCCATTAATCCCCCATTTTCAACCATAGGGTTAGAAATTCTATAGGATAATAACATCATAATTATAGATAACCAAATTAAAAACTTCTGTCTTCTTATTATCGTAATACATGCAGTTAAAAAATTGTAAATTGCCACCATCCCTCCTCCTATCAATAAGATAGCAAATTCTACTCTTAAATTAGAAAGTGAAACACCATATAATATTTCCAATAATTTTATTCCTATGGTAAGACCAAAAAACAAAATTAATATTCCTATCATGACAATACTTTGTGTCTGTTTTCGGAGCACTTTTTTAAACATTTTTCTTTTATCCTCATTCCACAATTTTGCCATATATACTAATTTAGGTTGGTATAAAATTCCACTTAATAAATTAATTGTAAAAACTGGCATGGAAATAATCGCATAATAGGCTTGTTCTGTTTCCAATAAGCAAGCATCAATCGCGTATTTAGGAGCATTTGTTATATAAATACTAAAAAATGAGGTTAAAAATAATGGAAAGCAAACCTTCAAAAGCTCCATTACTTTTCTTCCTTTACTTTTTCCCTTATCTCTTATAAATAAGATACCAAATAGAATTTTTGTAAAAATAAGTATGATAAAAGATAAAATTGTGACAGAGCATAGTGCCATAAATAAATTTTTCGTTAGGAATAATATCACAATCAACATAATATAACTTGCCGAAAGCCGAATAACTCCTAAAAATCCTGCAATATCTAAACGTCCTACTCTTTGAAATTCTCCATGATATAAATTTTCTATTGCTTCTAATAGTTTTAAAAAACAAACCATTAAAACGATTTCTGCTTTATCACCATCATATTTTTTATAACTACAATACAATAAACTACTTATTATCATAAAACCACAAGATACCATTCTCATATTCCTGTAATCATCATAAGAATAAATTTTTTTAGAATCTGTCGCTTGAAAGTTTCTTACTCCATAAGTACCTATTGCGTACATTAAATAAGAAGTTGCATATGCAATGGATAAAACTCCTGCTTCTTCTGTACCATTTATTCTGGTTACAATTAATAAAATAAGTGCTGACTGTAAGGAAGTTAAAATACTAAATAACATATTCCAAAAAACACTTTGTTTTTCTATTTTTTTTTCATCTTGCAAAATAATCTTTTTCATTATTTTTTCATCATATTTGATCATCTTAATATCACTATCCATTTATTTTTCTTCTAATTCCCTTAACTTTTTCTCTCGTACTGCATTATTTTGTACTAAATCTTTCATCTTTTCTGTCTGAATTCTTACAAAATAATGATCTACCAACGTTCATCTTCATATTGATGAAAAGCATATTTTATCATGGATATCTCTTCTTACTCCATTCGTTTATCTTTTTATATTTATAGTTTCCCCACCAAATATAGATAAAAAATATTCCATACTTTATAGATGCCTTTAGTTTTTGAATGATATTATAATTTTCCCATTCTGCTTTTACATAATAAGCATCTAATCCCATCTTCTTTAACTTGTTATATAAAAACTGAACTCTGCCAAATCTCCTATCAAAGGGAAAAATATACTTCTCATAAATTTTATACATATCTTTCATAAACATCATGCTATATTTACCTGTACTCGATATTCCTGATAACTTATAATCAATCAAAATATCATCTAAATAACCAAATTGTACATTTTCCGAACAAAGATGTATCCAATAGGGATAATCTTCAATTACCCGTATTTCTTCTGGATAATATCCATATTTCTCAAAAAGTCCTTTTTTCGCACACCATGCAGGTGCTGGAAGAAAATTTCTTGCAAAAAGTTTATTTCTAGTTTGCTCTGGCGTTAAACTTCTAAGCAATTTATAGTTATCTTCACAAGATGCTAATTTATTGACTATCTTCCCTTCTGTCGTAATTCCCCTCATTTTGGCAAAGCAAATATCAACAGAATGATTTTCCAAAAATTTTACATATTTCGTTAATGCATTTTTACAAGTCAATACATCATCTGCCCCTAAATTTTTAATATAGCTGCCTTTCGCCATTTTAATAGCTTGATTGATATTATGAACCGTACCTTTATTCGGAGATATATGATTATATACGACATGAATAATATTATCCTTTTTATGTATTTCAATATATTCCCTAAGTTTTGGTAATTCTTCTTCATAATTAGGAGATCCATCATCGGAAATAATTAATTCAATCTGAGGATAATCTTGTTCAAATAAACTACGAAGTGTTTCATAAATTCCATCAAAATTTTTATATGTTAATATTAAAAAAGATACTAATTTATTTGTTTCCATTATGTTCTCTTTCTTTTCTAATTTTTGTTAAGAATGAACTGTTTCCTTTTCTTTTTGCTGCAATTCTTTTAAAATTTCTTCTTTTTCATACTCTTTAATCGCAATCCTTTGCACTAGATTCTTTATTCTTTCCTCCAATTGGGAAACTTTTAGTGATAACATAAATACTTTTATCAATAAAATAAATATCATCGCTAAAAATACAAAATTTACGGTCGCTCCTATCCCTAAAAATTTTGCCATAAAATCTGCTATCTGCGGAAAAATACTAATTATGACTAATACAATAGAAATTAATATCCAAAATAGAGAATCTTCTATTTGCATTTGAGATTTCCTTATCTTTCTCAACGTATAATAACATGTCATGATACATACGATAATTAACGATATCTTTAGTACTGGTGACATTTTTACACACTCCTCTTTCTAAAACGCTGAATAAAAATGATGGAAGTACACATTCGTATCATATAAAGAATAGAACATTTCAAATTTAGATAACTTTCTCCTGCTGTCCTCTCTAACATTTCCACAGGAATTTCTAGAATCTGAAATCCGCAGCGCAGTAAATAAGATATAGTATCAGGTTCTGGTCCATAATTCATCAAGTAAGCAAATTGTTTCATCATCTTTCTATTAAACAATCGCATACCAGAAGTAGGATCTTTGATAGATTTTCCTGTTGTGATTTGAATCGCTATTTGAATAATATTGCTTCCCAACATACGAAGAGACTTCTCCTTTTTTTTATCTACAAAGCGTGAACCTATCACAATATCCGCCCTTTTGCTCTGCATTTCTTTTACCATTTGTTCGATATATTCTGGTCGATGCTGTCCATCTCCATCAAACTGAAGCATGGCATCATAACCATTTTCATAAGCATATTGAAATCCGGCTTGTACCCCTCCTGCTAATCCTAAATTAACAGGCAAATCCAATAGAGGATAAGCATTTCTTTTACATATCCATGCCGTATCATCCTTTGACCCATCATTCACAATAATATAATCATATTGGGAATAATTTAATCTTAAATTTTCTACTACTCTTTCTATATTTTCTGCTTCATTATATGCTGGTATCACAATTAACACTCTCATTGTTCTTCCTCTTATAATCTTTTGTTCTTTTATTTCTTTCTAAAATACTAATTACTCTGTTAATCTATACAAATTTTCATAGTATTATCTTTTAAATAATCATTAATGATAATATAATCATACGATGAAGGCTTTACAATTAAATTATTTATTACACTTATTTATATTTAAAGTAAATAGTCCAAAAAATATAATAGATAATGGAAAAAACCAATAATATTGATAAATTTGCCAAGATGCCGCAAACACCAACGTACACAATGTTGCAACAGCGGGAAGTATTACTATATTAAACTTCATTCTTTTATCAATATAATTTATGAAAACTAATAAAATCCCTAAAATCAGATAAATTCCATTTCTCCAAAATAAAGCATCTAATAACTGATTCTTACCAGAAAACTTTATTCCTATATTCCCTAATACTGTTAATTTATTTTCTTTAAAATAAGCACCATATTCTTTTCTTATTTCTTCCTTCAATATATTTGGTATCTTATCAATAAAAATCGGTGTTGCCCAAATTCCTACTACATATCTTGAATTATATGCGCCATATCTAATATATGAATCTGTTGGTTGTATTACATTCCAAAGAATATCTATAGCATTTAATCTATCTTTTATTACTAATAAAGGATTACTCTTTAAAAGAATAAAATATAACTGAAAAGCCTCTTCTTGCGAACACTTTGAAATATTATTTCTTATATTTCCCCTACCAAGTTTATCTCCATTATAAGGATTATAGCTTTCTTTCCATTCTTCTATTGAACCAACCTTTTCAACTATTTTCATGCCTTCATCAGGAATATCTTCATTTGCTAATATAAACATTCCCGCTGGAGCTAACAATGGTGATTTAATGGTAGAAACAGAAGCTTTTTTTTCTATCCCTTGTACATCAAAATAACGATATAGAGGTTCATTTATTCCTAAAATAATCAACCATGAAAGTCCAACTATTAAAAAAGGTTTATATTTTAAAATTTTCCTATTATATATTCCCCACATAATTAAAACAAACCAAATAACATAAGTTCCTAAAAATCCATTATGTCTTACAGTATTCAATAATGCTAATGCAATACTAAATTCTATTATTTGCTTCCAACAAAAAAAATTTTTACTATTATCTATTAATTTAATAAGTAAATACATATTCCATAAAATAATTAATGCATATAATATATTTTTAGAAATCAAACATAACATCATATAATTATTTGGCATACAAGCGATTAATAATGCTACAATATATATCGCTTTTGAACTCATACCTTTTTCATATAAAAATCCAAATAAAGATGTCCAAATCAATACAAAGATTACTATTTGTGCTATGACAACTGTATATGGTGTTTCTGCTATTTTAGAACATATTCTTAAAAATAACGTATGAATTGCTGGATGTGCATTTTGAATTGGTATAGCACCTATTGCTTGTGCCCACTGATCCACACCATCTGAAGTCATACTTCCTGGAAAATAACCTAACGAAATTATTAATAATGGTATTAACATTACTAAAAAACATCGAATTTTTACTTTTTTTAATGATTTTCTTTCTTCTATTTTTCTACAAATACTTGCTTTATTTTTTATAATTTTTAAAAGGTAAATAAGACTTACCATTTGAGGATAAAATAAGATAAAACCTATAATAAATATAATAGTCCTCTCTAAATCAATTATTACATTATCTCCACTAATAAAAAGAAAATGTCCAATAATAGCAAAAGTTGCATACAAATTACATAGTCCTATTAATGCTTTACTTTTTATAGTAAAATAAGGTTGCATAAAATCTCTTCTTTTAATATCCTCAAACAAAAAATTTACTATAATTATTAAAATAAATTCTATAATAATCGTTATATCTGCAAAAAAACCTTTCAGCCCATTATTTATCATAATTGCAAAAAGTATTTCGCAAATCGTTATATTTTTCCATTTATATTTTTTTTTCCATTCAAATATAGATAGAAAAAATGCTAGAAATAGAAAAATAGTTAAATAGCCTCCAAATAACAAACATATATATTCTATCCCTATGTTCTTATATTTTCCCGTTATGTTTATTTCTTTTTTTCCACTATTAATAGAATATAAATCAATTTTCTCTATTTGATCGCCACATTTCACTTCCACTATTCCAGACCAATCATGTGTTCCGAAAGTAATTTTCACATTTTCCATTTCAATTACTTGTATTTTTAATAAATTGCTTAGTTTCTCTGTATCAGACAATAAACATCCATCTACAAGCTTCCAACTTTCTTCCACATTCATATCTTCAAATTCAATCTTATTTCCATTTGCTGTTATTGAATTAATCCATACTTCATAAGAAACAGACGATTCATTTTTCTCACCAGTTGCTCTAATTTCAATTATTTTATCTTCATATGTTCTTGGTACTATTATATTTCTATTAAAAAAGCATAATAATAAACTTATCATCGAAACTATTAATATACTCTTTTTATCACTTTTTCCAATTCCTTTATTCCATATAAAAGAAACCATCCCTATAAATAAAAGAAATAAATAGCAAAATATAAAAATTATCTGATATATATTCAAACTTGCCTTCATTCCAATTATTTTCAGTAAATATACACTACTAAAGGTAATACTTATAAGTATACATATCTTACTTACAATATTTTTCATCTATTTCTCTCCACATTAATATTTTTTCATTAAATGCATAATTCCACGTAATGGTTTTGTTATTTTCCAACATGTAGAATTTTTCATTTGCTCTAATTGAAGCATTAAATTATTTATAGTTTCTTCCTGTTTTATTTCAATAGAAATTTTATCTTGAATTTCTTCTATCTGAATATTAAAAAAATAATCCTTTAATACTTCATATTTATAAGATGTTATTCCTGCTTTTGCACCCCACCAAGAAGCCTCATAATGATGTTGTGTAATACATTTTCCATCATACATATTTAATGTTAATACATTAGGAGGATAAATTTTTATATCACCTTTTAAAACCTGTTCTTGACCATTTAATATGACATTATACCCCTCTGTCAGTAATTTTGTTAATCGAACTACAATCGTATTTGATGTATTAAGTGTTCCATCTTCTCTTTTTAAGTGATCCCCCTTATAGGTAAAAAACCATTTATATATTAAATTATTCTTTTCTTGTGCTCCAAATATAGCAGCATTAATTCCTGTTTTTGTTTCAAATGCAAAGAAAACTGTATTTAACCGCAATATAGAAATATCTGTTAAAAATTCAACATCTGTATCTAAATAAATCCCCCCATATTCATATATCCTTTTAATCCTAAAATAATCAGCTACAAATGCCCACTTTTTTTCCTCATATGCTTCTTTTACATAAGTACACTCATTAATATCACAATTGTTTTCATTCCATTCAATTATTTCAAAATCTGGGGCATACTTTTTCCACGATTCTATACATTTTTTCTGCAATTCATTTTTCGGATTATTTCCAAACCAAAAATAATGTATCTTTTTTGGAATTAATTTCTTAATAAAAATATTTTCAATTTCTTTATTTTCTATAGCACTTTTAACATATACATTATTCTTAAATAATTTTTGATTTGTTATTGCAAACTCTATAAATTCATCTGCAAAAACTGGTTTAAAATAAATAAATGTAATTATACTATTATATACAGCCCAAATTATTTCTTCCCTATATTCTTGTTTTACTTTTTCTATAATTTCTAACCATGCACCTTGAATATCCAAAGTACGTCTATCCCTATTATTGTGAGTAATCGATCCATTATGTTGACGATAATAATAAAGTTGAATAGGGAGATATCCAATTTCTTTTGCATAAGAAAACAAGATTGGAATAGTTGCAACATCTTCATACCATCCTTGTTTAAATTTAGAACAATAAAACAATTCTTTCTTAAATAGTTTATTACATGCTGTTGCAGGATCTAAACAATATAACATATATTCCTGTTTTGTTGGATAATCATTAGGTCCTCTATAACCTTTTGAACACCAACCTGTTTTCCATCCATCATATATTGATGTAAAATCGCATAACACAATATCACATTTTTCTTCAACTGCCTTTTGGTACATAGCTTGATACATTTTTTCGTCTACCCAATCATCAGAATCCACAAAACCCACGTATTCTCCTTTTGCATACTGCAACCCATAATTTCTGGCTGAACCTAAACCACCATTTTCTTTATAATATGCCTGAATTAAATTAGGATACTTTTTAGTATATTCTTTAATAATTTCCTGTGAATTATCTGTAGAACCATCATTCACTACTATAATTTCATAAGAATCTAATGTCTGATTTACCAACGAATCTAATGTTTTAGCTACATATTTTTCTGTATTGTATACTGGAACGATAATTGAAACTTTCATCTCTTTTTTCTCCATATCTATTTCTTCTTAAATATATAAAAGTCTGATGCAGATGTCGTTTCTTCCTCACCGATTTTATAGGGATACCGATTTGGTATATATTGATATAACTCCCATCCTCTTATCTTTTCCTGAATATAAGAAATAAAATTTCTATGTCTATATTCCGACCATTTTGTATATTCCTCATGATTACTGTTATAAATTACAACATATCTTTCCGCTAACAAAAACAAATCTTCCATATATTCATAAAAAATTTGATCTTCTAATAAATGAAAAATAACATCCATTGATATTGACATATCATACTTTTGATTTATATATTTTTTTCTTTCTGTTTTTGTGCAAAAAATTGTTTGGTGTTATCATTTTGATAATTTTTCTTATTCCTTTCCACTATCACTTCTGAAACATCTACTCCTGTATAGTTATTATAATGAATAAGAGAAAGTTGATTTCCATCTCCACACCCAATTTCTATAACAGATTTTATCTTTTCTTTTGTAATAAATTGATTCACTATTTCCGCTTTAAATTCTGCTAAACGATGGTAAGAACCTGTTCCAGAATTTCCATTATTTTTATAATGTTCATTCCAAAACTCACCAGATGGTATTCCCAACCCGTTTTCCTTAATTTGTTCTTTTTTATAATGTTCAATTTCATCGCTTAAATTTATACATCTTGCATTTATATCTTTATTTTCACTTTCTAATAATTTATATTTTTCTTCTAACCTATTTCTTTCTTCCTGTTCTTGATTATAATTTTGTAATAATTGTTCTCCCTCTTCTTTTAACTTATCTTTTTCCTCCTGCACTTGATTATATTCTTGTAATAACCCTTCCTTTTCCTTCTTTAACTCATCTCTTTCCTCTTCTATCTGATAGTACTTTTGGAATAATTGCTCTTTTTCTTCTTCTAGCTTCTCATATTTTTATACTAATCTATTTTTCTCTATATCCAACTCATTGATATGTTTGATAAGTTCATCTAGTATACTTTGAAAACTGATTCTATCTTGTAATTCTTTAATTAAACTTACTTTATCCTTTTCTTTTTCTTCTTGTTCCCTTTCCATATCGATAATCTTATCTGATAAAATATTCACTTTTCTTTGGTATGCAGAAAATGACCATATATGCCCTGCAATAAAATCCTTTATACTATGCCACATTTCTATTTCTCCAATAATTCTTTTAAATTACAAATAATTTTTTCATTAAAACTTTTATATTCAATGGGTTCTATCTGTTCTTTTTTTTCTATTTCCTTTTTAAAATCTTCATACAATGTTCCACTTTTTAAAACAGCTCCTTTTTTATATCTTCCCATCTGTTCTGCAATCCCTCCAACATCTGTAGCAATCACTGGTACTCCTAATATCATAGCTTCATCTATTGTAACTGGTGTTCCTTCATATTGTGAAAGAAGCACAAACCAATCACAACGTTTCATAAGAGGATATGGATTTTCCAATTTTCCCACTAATTTTACATAATCTCCTAACTGCTCTTCTTTTACCCTTTTTTCCAAATGTCTTTTTAATGGTCCATCTCCTACAATATACCAGCAAAATGAATACCCTTCTTTTTTTAACTTTCTACAAATATCCAATACACGATCATATGCTTTTTCTTTATCTACTCTTCCCACAGTAATGATATGACATTTGGAATTGTTCCATTTTAAATCCAAGTCTTCCTTTGATTTTTCTAAAATAGTTTCTCCATCTATTAAATTAGGAATTACAATTGTTTTATCCTTCAAATCTGGCAACTTCTTTAGTAAACCTTTCCGGCTATATTCTGATAAAGTAACAATCCAATCAAACTTTTTATAAATCATCGAATCCTTTTTTGTTATCATTCTTGTCCAATCTGAAAATTCGCTCCATAGAGCATAATCTGTATGAATCCATTGTATCTTTTTAGGATGTTTTAAATTAGAAACCAATTCTCTTAACTTTGATGCCTCACTAACCACAATTATCACATCATATTTTTCAAATCTTTGTTTTATTTCCTGATAAAATAAATGATTCAAGTATGATTCGCCCTTTCCTATTCTTATTGAAATAGAATAAAGAAAACGCTGTATCTTTTTTAGAAAAGAAATTCTTTTTAAAAACAAAACTTTTTTTAATGAATAAGAAAATAGCTCTGTCCTCTCCCAAACTTCCTTTCCAATTATCGAAATACCTTTTAAATCAATGTGTTCCTGCGGTTTGCTTAAAGAGAATACATGAACTTTATAATCACTGCTTAAAGTTTTCATCTGAAAAAAAGTAACTTTTTGTGCACCGCTTTGATAATTTATATCATCAAACAGATACAATATTTTTTTCATCTGTCTTTCTCCTTTCGCATCATATTAAGAAAGTAATCCTTCAAACTCCTTGATTACATCTTGATTTGTAGAAAACCCTTCAAGATTTTTACAAATCTGTTCTTTCTTTGATGGTTCTTTTAAATACTCTAAAATCTGCTCTGCTATTTCTTTCGGTTCAAACGAAGTAATAATTCCATTTACTCCATTCACCAACTGTTCTTTTGCCCCAGAAGTAGCAGTAGCAATAACAGGTACTCCAAGAACCTTTGCCTCTGTAATTACAAAAGACCAAGATTCAAAATCAGAAAGTACCATAACTGCTTCTGCCCGTTTCATAAATTTATAAGGATTTTTCTTTACTCCTAACAAAACAAACTGTTCTTGTAATTGATACTGCTCAATCAATTCCTTTACTTTTTGACAGATAAAATAATTCGCTGTCGATCCAATACAAAACCATGTTAGAACCGCTCCTCGCTCTTTTAAAATTCGCATTACTTCAACCTGTCTGGGATAATTTTTTTCTTCTCTTAAATTTCCTACACTAAGCAGCCAAGGTTTTGGATAGGATTCTAAACTGGAAACTGGTTTTTCTGCTGCCAGACGTATCTCTTTTTCATCACACATATTATGCACAACGACTGATTTTCCCTCTAAAAAAGGAAACCGTTTTATTGCACTTTCTTTTGACTGTTCCGATACAAAAATATAACGATCATACATCTTATCGAATCCGAATAAAATCGTTTCATCCACATAATTGGCTTTATCGATATCTGTATGTATCCATACCATCTTTTTCTTTGCCTTTACTTTTTTAGCAACAAACTCTGGAGATAACCATTCTCCATAAGAAAAAGCCATATCATATCGCTTTCCTTTTACAAACTGATATGCACTCCTTCGATATAACTGCCGTTTGGTGATCTTTCGATATAATTTAAACCAAATTTTAAAAATAACAGCAAATCTTCCTTCTCTTTCTGCAGCATTGCACACCCGAATCCAAGGAGGAATTTCTTCTATTAAAGATTGTGCATTTTTTAAAATCATCTGATCAAAAATAAGAAAATCTATTTTATACTTTTGGGGCGAAAGATTCCGAAATAGATTTAACAATGCAACTTCTGCTCCACCTTTATAGAATTGTGTAATTACAAACAATACTTTCTTTTTTGCAACCATAATACCCTCTTCTTTTATAAAAAGATAACTTTTTATTATTTTATCTTAAAATACACTCTTATAATCTCTGTTGCTTCTACATCATCTCATATTGAGAACAAACCATCTCTGCATCTCCAAACATCTTCATCTCTCCATTGGAAAGCCAAAGTGCTTTCTTACAGATTTTTCTCACCTGTTCTACAGAATGAGAAACAAATAAAACAGTTGCACCAGAATGTAAAATTTCTTCCATCCTATGAAAACTCTTTTCCTGAAATTTATAATCACCAACTGCCAGCACTTCATCTAATATTAAAATATCTGGTACATTCATCGTTGCGATTGCGAATCCAAGGCGTGCCTTCATACCAGAAGAATAATTTTTTAATGGCACTTGTGTAAAATCTTTCAGTTCAGCAAATGTAATAATCTCTTCATATTTACTGTCCATATATTCTTTTGAATATCCAAGAATCGCTCCATTTAGATAAACATTCTCTTCTGCTGACAAATCGTCATCAAATCCAGCTCCTAACTCAATCAGTGGTGCAATCGCTCCTCCTGTATAGACACTTCCCTTCGTCGGTTTTAATACTCCTGCAATGGTCTTAAGCAAAGTACTTTTTCCAGAGCCGTTTAACCCGACTATTCCTAATGAATCCCCTTTTTCCAGTTCAAATGAAATATGCTTCAACGCCCAAAATTCTTGAAACATCAGTTGTTTCTTTAACAGTCTGATAATATATTCTTTTATATTGTCAATTCGATCACTGCTCATATTGAACATCATAGATACATCATTTACCCGTATCATTGCATCCATTTCTTTTTCCTTCCTATACATATAGTACAAACTTATCCTGCTTTCGGTAAAACACCCAAGTCCCAATTAATAACATTCCTGCTCCAAATAAAAAGCAGATCAGATTCTCTCTCATACTAGGAAAATTTCCATACAGAATCAGCTCTCTCATATATTGCACATAATGATACATAGGATTAAAATCCATCACTTTTCTTGCTGTTTCTGGCAAAATATCCACTGGATAAAAAATCGGTGTAAAATAAGTCCATGCCATAACAAATACCCCATAAAAATGGGAAATATCACGAAAGAAAACCGTTGCTGCAGATAAAAGAAGTCCCAACCCAGTTGCAAATAAAAATGTATAAAAAATAGGAATCGGCAAAAGCAGTAAAGTAATACGACATTCCACCCCCATCGCCAGCATAACAACAAACATTGCAATTAAAGAAAATCCCAAATTTACCAAACCTGATACTACCTTCGATACAGGAAATAAATACTTTGGAATATAAACTTTTTTCATCAAAGAGGCATTTCCTATAATAGAGTAAAGTGCATTACTTGTCGTTTCTGAAGAAAAAGAAAAAATAAGAGAACCTGACAAATAATAAATAGGAAAGTGTTCAATATTCTGTTTAAATAAAGTAGAAAAGACAATCGTAATTACCACCATCATCAAAAGCGGATTTAATACTGTCCAAAGCATTCCTAATACAGACCGTCTGTATCTTACTTTTATATCCCTAGATACCAAATTTTCTAATAGATTTCTATATTTTATAAAAACATCTATTTTTACCTTTAGTCCATGTAGCATAATATCTCCTTATCAATAGAATCATATATTTTTTTCATTTTCCCTATCATAATCTTTCTGTCATACGCTTCTATTTTCCTGCCATTATAATCTCCCATAAAAGCCAGATTGCTTTTCTCTAGTGTATTTATTATTTTTATCAACCCTTTTTTATCATTTGGCTGAATCAGCCATCCACCTTTTCCCCTATCAATCAATTCCCTATTTCCTCGAATATCAGAAGCAATTACTGGCACGCCACAAGCCATCGCCTCCTGTAAAGAAAGCGAAAGCCCTTCTCGAAAAGAAGGCAGCACAAATAGATCAGATGCCTTTAACAGTTCTGGAATATCCTTTCGATATCCCAATAATTGCACCTTATCTTCTAACTGATATTTTTTCATCAATTTCTCCAACACCTTTTTACATTTCCCCTCCCCACATATCACATAACAGATATCCCTCTTACTTTTGGCAAGTGCTTCTATCATCACTTTGTGATTTTTATTGTGGTTTAATTCCCCAATCGAAAGAAACAAAAGCTGTCCCTTTTTTACCCCCATTTCTTTCCTGACTGCCTCTCGATCTATCGCTATCCTTTGGTAATATGTCACATCAATTCCTACCCCATTTACTTTTTCCACTCTTCCCCGTTTGCCTTTCACTTCCCTTAAGTGAAACTTCTTTGCCCGCTGATAGTCTTCTCTATTAATGGTAATTAATATATCTGTAAAATGAGCAAGCCAACGTTCCACCGGATAATAAAAAATCCAGTTGATAAGTGGAGCGCCTCGAAAAAAATGAAATCCATGTGCTGTATAAATTACCCCACAGCCAGAATGTTGTTTCCTTCGATTCTGTTCTGCAGCCAATCTTCCCAATACTCCTCCCATCGGTGTATGACAATGTATAAAATAAAATCTTTGTTCTTGCAAAAGTCTACAAAGTTGTCTATATGCCTTTAGATTTGCCATCACATGAAAAGGAGAACGCATAAAATCTATCTGATGACAGATAATACCTGTTCCATCTAGTCGATGATTATCTGAACCATAGTGTGGATTATGAAAATTGCTGGCATAGTGAACTTCATATCCCATTTCCTGTAAAATAGAAACATTATTCATTTCAAACTGTGGTACAAATCCACTTACCGTTGTTATTATCAGCACTTTTTTCATCTTTCTTCCCTGTTTTTTTCTTTCATAACTCTCAGCACAACAGGATTTCTCCTTCTTTGTCTGTACCTTCTTCTCTTTCCTTTCGGTAGAAACGGGCGGTGCTGTACCCAAAGAAGACAGCTCTTTCTCTCTTCCTCTTCTGCGGTTTCCCCAGATTTATATAAAAATCAGCTTTTTAAAAGCTAATTTTTCTAGCTTTTAGTTATTATATATACCTTATCTAATTATAGTTCCTCAAAAAATGCTGCCCGATATTCCTCGCCGCATTTAACCCACTATTTCCTCTATGTCCCTTTGGACATACATATAACTTCCCTTTATTATATCTTACAATACGTGACCCACACTCTGCACAAGTGTCCGATATATGATACGGTCTTACTGTC